>JAAEPD010000501.1 GCA_024222455.1 Aureispira sp. | reverse complement strand
CAAATGCTGCTCTTGAAGGAACTAATAATTTACTGAGAACAGTAAAACGCTTTACTTTTAATATGACCAATTTTCAGCATTTTAAATTTAGAGTTTTTGCTTACAAATCCTAGTTTTGGCAAAAACTGTCAAAGAACCAACTTTTTCTATTCATAAGACTTAATTTAGCTTCGTCTTCTAATGCTTTTTGTATTTTTCTCAAGGCATTACTATCTATAGCAGGAAGCAGAGAGCTATCTATTTGAGTTAGCCTTTGATTTTTTAAGTTTTCCCAAATGACAATATCTTCTCGGCAGTTAGAGATATAGTTTTGGTCATCATCAATTCTCAATTGAACTAAATTTGCTGTTTCTGCTTTTGTAAAAGGAGCGCTACCTAACTTTATATAACGCCTATCAAGATTATCAACATCTTGTTTGTGTAGTTCTAATCTATTAAGTGAATCTTTAATGAGGTTATTCATGTTCGTTTTTAGTTCCTCTAGAATAAAAGAATCTACAGCCCATACAGGCTGTGTTGCATACATATCTATTAGATTGGAACCACTATTGCTCAGCCAAGGAGTAACATTAGGACGATAAGATTTTGATGTTTGATAGAATCCATCTCTCCCCGAATAATAATCGGCAACATAGCGTGTCCAAAATTCATTGGTGGCAATGAAACTGTGTTGGTATTTGATTAAATCAAAAGAACATAGAGTTGTATCTTCACATTGATCTTGATAAAACTCTTTTATCCAAGTATAGATTTCTGTACCTCCTTGATTATAAATATCTACATCATTTTGCCAAAGTGTCTCAAAAGGAATAACTAAAGATTGTCCTGTAGGCTTTTGAGGTGCTATCCAGTTAGAAGAGTTGGGTTGAGCTTCTTCAAAAAGCATTATATCTTTGTTGTCATATTTCAAAGAAGCTATGATTTGGATCGGGTTATCTTGGTTTATAGCTATTTCTTGGCCTGATGATGTTTGAGCTTGTATAGAAAACATTCCTTCCGAAATCAATAATTGATCATCAGAAATGGTCTCTAGATCTTCTTTCAAAATACTAGTAAGATCTCTAAATGTACTTACTTCTATTGTTACGGCTTCTGTTAGGGGACCACCATCTTTGGTGGTGAGGCAACTTTGAGGTATAAATAGTACTAAGCCGTCTTTAGTATTGAGTAGGGTGTCTTTGCTATTATCAATAGTATAGTTGTAATTGTGTTCAGATTGGTCTTTTAAAATCTTCTTGAGTGGATTTTGTGGAGTATCTCCACAACTATTTAATAAGAAAAGAAATATAGTGCCTAAAAAGATATAAGTACATTTCATTTTGTGAGTATTGATAGATTTAGATTTTTAAATAGGTTGTTTTGCATGAACTTATTCACTGCGGAGAGCCTCTACAGGTTTGATACGAGCAGCATGCAAGGCTGGCAAAAGTCCAGCTAAGGCACCCGAAATGATTAAAACAATCAAAGAACCTAAACTTACTCCTAGACTAATTTCGGGGTTGTTAAACATTTCTCCTTCAGTACCTACTGCCAAATTGATGAGTGCAACAATCGCTGTGCCCAAAAGCAGTCCAACATAACCAGATAGGGTAGTGATAAATACAGATTCTAATAAAATTAGGCTAATAATAGACCAAGGAGTAGCACCTAAAGCCTTGCGAACACCAATTTCGCGAGTACGATCTTTTACTGCAATCAGCATAACATTGCTTACACTTACTACACCAGCCATTAGGGTACCAATACCTACTATCCAAAGGAATATTCGAATACTGCTAAAAAGACTTGCCAGGCGTTGATATTCTCTTTCCAGATTGAAGGAGCCAATAGCTTGATCATCTTCTGGAGATACTTGATGTCTATTGGCTAAGAGTCGTTTTACTTTTGTCTCTATGCTAGAAACAGGGATACTAGGGGCTGCAGTACAAACAAACCAAGAGATATGTTTACCATCTCCGAAACTATTCATTAGGCCACTCAATGGTGTGAAAATAACTTCATCAGCTTCTTGCAACCGACGAACTTCTCCATCATATTTGCTCACTCCAACTACTTGAAATGAAATACCATCTATTGTTATGAACTGTCCTATAGCTGATTCCTCTCCAAACAAGGTTTCTTTGACTATTCGGCCTAAGACAGCAACTTTACGCTTGTTTTTTTCATCCAAAGCGTTCAAGAATCGCCCTTCTTGCATAGCTAAGGCTTCTACTTTTTGGATGCCTGCCCATTCTCCACGAACATGAAATTTATCGTTTTTGGATTGATACGAAACAGCTGCATTATGACGCATAAAACGAGGGGCCAATATTTCTATACCATCTATATTTTCATCAATGGCATTGATATCGTCTACCGTAAAACCAAATCCTCGTCCTACAGGCAATCCCTTGTAGGCTATAGAGGTGCGTTCAGGCCAAACATATAAGCTATTGGTACTTCGTCCCCCAAATTCTTTCATGACTCCTTTTTCGAGTCCATCTCCCATCCCCATCATGAAAATAAGCATAAAAATGCCCCAAAAAACGCCTGCTGCAGTTAGCCCAGTACGTAGTTTGTTTTTGCGGATGGTTGCAAATATTTCTTGCCATTTATCATAGTCAAACATCTATAATTACTGTATTTAACTAGGTTTAGCTTTCTTTTTCATGAAAGCATAGCCTACGCTTACGCCTCCCCAATGTCCGAAGCGTTTTAGATTATAGTTGGCAATATATGGAGTATAAGCTATTCTTACAAATAAACCACCTTGAGGTCTTTGAAAACGATAACCTCCAGATAGGACACCAATCATACTTGCTCCAGATGATTCAAAAATTGAGGTATGCACCCACCCAAGCTCTAAATGGTGATTACGTTTTCCAACTATTCCTATAATACCTATTGGTAAAGATACTGCACTGATTTTAGATGTTTCGAAGGGTGCAACTCCTATCCCAGCGCGAGCTGAAAATCGAATGTGTTCGTGTTGTGCAAAAATATATTCGTAGTTGATAGAGCCTGAAACTCCAGCTCCAGCACCTTCTACATAAATAATATGTCTAGAAGAGTTAGAGAAAAACTGAGTAGCTTTTTGAGAGTAATTGATAATGTAATTCAATTTCATGGTCAAAGTACTATTATAGGCATTATTAGCCTTGAGTACAGGCGTAAACCCTTGAGTATAACGCAACTCTAAGTTGAATCCATTGGCAAACTGCATTCCCATACTAATCAAGAGTCCAGCATCTACAATATTAAACTGATCTTTTAGATCTGTAAATTCTATTTTTCTTTTGATTGGATTTATCAACTTGCCCTTGTTGTCGGTAGGACCATAGCGTTTGTGCAAATAGGCATTGGTCATAAAAGATGTATAACCTCCAACTCGAAAAAAGATAAACTCCTTGTAGCTATATTGAAAGAAAAGAGGGGTTTGTATAGAGTGATAGGCTACTCGTTCTTTGATGGTAGCAGTATCTGTTTTATAATATTTAACTCCACCATGTAAGGAATAGTTTATACTAGTTTGGGCAGAGAACCCAGCACCTATATTTACATTCAAAAATACACCTGTAGTTGGTGCAAAAAACATTTTGTACTTATTTGGGAATGTACCTTTTTTGGTAATTAGGCGCGTGAAATTTAAGCCGCTTGTAACGCCATATTTGAATCGTTGGGCATAGCTGTTGACACCTATACATAGGCATATAGAAAGAATAATTATTCTCATGGGGGATGATAATACTATTATAATAAAATTGGGTAATGGTTTACAAAAATACTAAACTCTACTCAGAAAGTCTATAGCTAAGTCGATAAGGGAGCTGAAAACCACTAAAAAAGCAGTAAACCTTTATAGATTTACTGCTTTGTATATTTGTTAAGTTGAAACTTAGATTAATTATATAATCATTCCTGCTCCTACTGTTTCGTTGGTTGCCTCATCTACAAATATCAATGCTCCTGATATCCTATTTTTGCGATAAGCATCTACAAATAGAGGTTTGGTTGTGCGTAGAGTAACTCTCGCAATGTCATTCATACCAATGTGTTTATCTTCTTCATCTCTATGAAGGCTATTGATATTCAATTTGTAACGAATGCCTTTGACCATAGCACGAGCATCTTGAGAGGTGTGCAAAATGGTATATTTACCTCTAAGTTGCATAGGCTTGGAGCTAAACCAACAAACCATCACTTCTAAATCTTGAGTAGCTTCTGGTTGATTATTGGCTCTTACAATCATATCTCCTCTACTAATGTCGATTTCATTCTCCAATAGGAGTGTGACAGACATCGGAGGAAATGCTTCTTCTACCTCACCATCAAATGTGTTAATTTTTTTGATAGTAGAAGAGAAACCAGAAGGCAAAGCAACTACTTTATCTCCTTTTTTGAATACACCACCTGCTATACGACCTGCATAACCTCTGTAGTCGTGAAACTCATCAGTGTTAGGGCGTATTACATACTGTACAGGAAATCTACAATCAATAAAGTTTTCATCACTGCTGATGTGTACGTTCTCTAGATAGTACATTAGGGTAGAACCTCCGTACCAATCCATTACTTTTGATTTTTCTACAACATTATCACCTTTAAGTGCCGAAATTGGAATAAAATCGATGTCTTTAACATCTAATTTCGAGGCAAAATCAGTGAAATCTGTTTTTACTTGATTATAACTTTCTTCGCTATAATCCACTAAATCCATTTTATTGATACAAACTACAATGTGTGGAATTTGCAATAAAGAAGCAATAAAGGCATGGCGACGTGTTTGCTCTACTACACCATGGCGAGCATCTATCAAAATTAAAGCAACGTTGGCTGTAGAAGCACCTGTTACCATATTTCGAGTATACTGAATATGACCTGGAGTATCTGCTATGATAAACTTACGCTTAGGTGTAGCAAAATATCTGTAAGCTACATCAATCGTAATACCTTGCTCACGCTCAGCCTTAAGGCCATCTGTAAGCAATGCTAAGTTTACACCTTCTTCGCCTCTACGAGCACTACTTTCTTTGATTGCTTCGTATTGGTCTTCATATATGGACTTAGAATCGTATAATAGTCGTCCTATTAGTGTACTTTTCCCGTCATCTACACTACCTGCTGTAGTAAATCGGAGTAGTTCTGTTTGATTATTATTATTAGACATGATATATGTAATGTTGGTTGTTTTTGAATGGTTGTTTATTTGTTATATGGGGATTTGTTTATTTGATATTGTTTAAGACTGTTAAGTTTATTACCTATCTCTTCTATTTTTGGTCTTAGTTTATCTAATGTTGTCATTGAAAGATACCCTAAATCACAAGTCAATATTAGTTGATTAAGCACCTCTAATAAACTGCCATAAGCAATTTCTGTATATCGAGCTTGTTCTTTCCCCGAATTTCTAGAAGATCCTTCTGCCAGATTAGATGATACCGAAACTACTGCTCTACGTATTTGGCTTGTTAATCCAAATTTTTCTTCAGCAGGGAATTGTTTGGTGACCAACTAAATATGAACGGTCAACTTTCGAGCTTTTTGCCAAACATCCAGCTTCTCAAAAGAATATAAACGCATAGTTCCAACAAATAAACAAATTATCGAATACTCAAATAATCAGTAAGATTAAAAATAGCCATGCTTTTTACGATCTTCCATAGCTGTTTCTGAGCGTTTATCATCTGCACGACCACCACGTTCTGTAGTACGAGTAGTAGCTACCTCAGCAATAATATCATTTACCGTAGTTGCATTCGATTCCCAAACACCAGTACAAGTAGTATCTCCAATAGTACGACAACGAACCATTGCTTCAAACACTTCTTCATCTTCACGTTTTGGGATATATGGGGTGTCAGCAAGAAGAATCCCATCACGCTTGAATACCTTGCGTTTGTGCGCAAAATATAGACTTGGCAATGGAACATTTTCCATTGCTAGATATTGCCAAACATCCAATTCTGTCCAGTTACTGATAGGAAATACTCTAAAATGCTCTCCATAGTGTTTTTTACCATTGAAAAGATTCCAAAGCTCAGGACGTTGGTTTTTAGGATCCCATTGGCCAAATTCATCTCTATGAGAGAAGAAACGTTCTTTTGCTCTAGCTTTTTCTTCATCTCTACGAGCACCACCAATGGCAGCATCAAATTTCCCTTTTTCCAAAGAGTCTAATAATACATGTGTTTGCAATGAGTTTCGACTAGCATTATAGCCTTTTTCTTCGGTAAGAGCTCCTTCGTCAATCGCTGACTGTACAGAACCCACCAATAGGTTGGCACCTAATTGTTTGACTAAGTTATCTCTGTATTCAATAGTTTCGTCAAAGTTATGTCCAGTGTCTATGTGCAACAATGGAAAAGGAATGCGTGCAGGATAAAAAGCTTTTTGAGCTAAATAGGTTACCAAAATTGAATCCTTACCTCCAGAGAAGAGAATGACAGGACGTTCAAATTGAGCGGCCACCTCACGAAGTATAAAAATAGATTCAGCTTCTAATTCTTTTAAGTGACTTAAATAATAACTCATAGTTATAGTTTGATGAGTGGCAAAATAGAATTATAAATGGTCTGGACAGACTCTTCTATCGTCTGTTCATTTGTTTTTATTTCAATAGAAGGAGAAGCAGGTGCTTCATAAGGCGAATCGATGCCTGTGAAACCTTTGATCTCTCCTTTTCGAGCTTTTTGATACAAGCCTTTTACATCACGGTCTTCACAAGTTGCTAAAGGCGCATTGATATAGACTTCCTCAAAATCATTTTCTCCAATAATATCTTTGGCCATTTGTCTAATAGCTATGGTAGGGCTAATGAACGAAGCTAATACAATGACTCCACTATTGGCATACAGTTTAGCTATTTCTGCAATACGACGAATGTTTTCTTGACGGTCTTCTATACTAAAACCTAGATTATTATTAATACCAGATCTGATATTATCACCGTCCAAAACTTGCGCAAAGTAACCTTCATTGTGGAGTTTGCGCTCCAAATGTTGAGCTATAGTGCTCTTGCCAGAACCAGATAATCCTGTTAGCCAAAGTACTTTGCTTTTTTGGTTCAGTCTACGTTCTCTGTCTTGCCTTTGGAGCAATCGATCGAAAATAGGATGTATATTATTACTCATTCTTAAGTTGTTTTATTTTTCAACATGAGGTTGTGGCTCAAAAGAGATTTTCCCTGAAAAATTCTCAAAATTTTGAATGGTATCCTTCAGATAAATTTTATGCTCTGTGTCATAAACAATTTCTTCTATCGGATTAGCATTGCCTGGAGTTGGTTTGAAATCAGGAAAATCATAGCTACTATTTGCTGTTGTCTTGAAAGGAGCCATAAACCATTTACCATTTCTCAATAAAAAGCGATGATCTTCATACAAGAAAGATAGCTGATTATATTTGAACTGGTCTAATGTTTTTCCTTTATTATTATACCAATAAGATTGCATAATAGGTATAGAACGCTCGGGTTCATCCAAAATAGATGGACCTACAGGTTGTTCTCCAACAGCTTTGAGTAGCGCATTGTGTATATGACGAGCACTAACTGGGTGAGCTACGGTACGTGGAGCTTCGTTTTGGCCTAGCCAAAATAAAGGGACTTTGTTTCCAGCATCAGTTACATTACTAAAGTGATAAGACCAAGGAAGATCATCACCCACTACATCACCAAAGTTTTCTCCATGATCAGAACCAAACACAACTAAATTGTCGGTGCCTTCATGCATTTCTTTACAAAAAGCATTAATATTAGGTGCTAAAGCAGCCCAAGCTTGTTGTTGACGGCTTTTGAACATATCCATTGCCTTTTGAGGCAATACTTGTTTACCTTTTCGTAAGAAGGTATTATTACTTATATGGTAAAGCCAAATTAGCTCTCTTATTTTTTTGAAAATTCCACCAGCCTCAAACTTAAATGTAGGTGCTGTATGATATGGAAAATGTGTTTCCATTAGGTTTAAGAAAATAAAGCTTCCTTTACCTTTTTGGTCATTTTCTTTTATAATCTTACGAGCTTCATTAAAAATATCCTCATAAGTATGTTGCAACCATGTTTTAGTTGCCTCTAAATCTTCTGTTAGTTTTTTCTCTATAAAATCACGCGAAAACATTTTTCTACGTAATCTAGGTTTACCCATAATCACCAACATCTGCATCAATTTCTTGAACTTTGGAGGTACTATTTTCCAAATGCGACGTATATCATCAAAACCCCTGTCTAGGCCAAAGATATGGGTAGTCACTACATTAGCTGTAACTTGATGTGTAGAATATCCTGCAGCTTTCATTTTTTCGGCAAGCGTAGGAATTTCTTTATGAATGGCACGGGTCTGAGCCGTTGCTCCATGTTCATGAGGCATTAAGCCTGTAAAAAGAGAAGATGTAGCTGGCAGTGTCCAGCATCCACCAGAACGAGCTTCCGTAAATTCTACAGCATTTTTTTGAACATAAGGCATGCCAACACCTTGGCTGTATACCGTATCAAAGCGAAGACTATCTGCTATGAGTACGATTATATGTTTAGGCTTTTTTTGCATAAAAATTTATTGTCTATTTAAGAGCCACCAAAACTTATGGAATAATAAAACATACTACTCCAAATTTGGCACAAAGATATAAAACTATTTATATAGAGCATAGGAATTGCTGAAGGATAGCAAATTATAATCAACGAACACCCTGATATGTTCAATGAACATGGTATGTATGGAGATTGTTTAAAATATTTTTTTTAAACCAAAAATTAAAACAAGAATTCTTATCTATTGACTCCCAATACTTTAGATGTTTTTGCTTTTGTTGTTTATAATTTTGGAAATCAGATAGTTATAAAATCTAAAGAGGTTAATACACGTTAAAATGTCTTAAAATATTAACTTTGGAAGTAGAGTTGTGCTCAATACCTAAAAGGCCAATTACCTAAAATCATTTTACAAAAAAAGTATCCACAAATATGCAATTAAAAAATTTACTAACAATTTCTATTCTCCTTCTTAGCCTCAATTTATATGCTCAAGAAGCTAAAGAGCATTATAAGAAAGGAAATACAGCATTGAAAGCTGAGCAGTATGAAACAGCTATTCAACACTATGAGCAAGCACTTAAAGTAGATGCTAGCTATACTGCGGCTTACATCAATAGTGGACGTGCAAAAATGGAGCTTGGTCAATTGGATAAAGCTGTTCTTGCTTTTGATGAGGCACTTAAGTTAGCTCCAAAAGATGCAGATATTTATAACTACAGAGGACAGGCTAAATTTAAAGATAAATTGTATGAGGGCTCTATCTTAGATTTTGACGAAGCTATTTTGAATGATGAAAAACATACTGATGCTTATTATAATAGAGCTATTGCTCGACAAGCGGTAAATCGTGATGGAGAAGCTATTGCAGATTTTGATAAAGTAATAGATCTTATAGATTTGAATTCGGATAACGACAAACCTAAATATCAGAATGTTTATACAAAAAGAGGGTTGTCTAAACGATTGGAAGGTCTGTTAGAAGAGTCTTTAGCCGACTTTGAAACAGCTATAGAGAAGAATGGTAAAGATGCAGAGGCTTATTATAATAGAGGTGTGCTAAAGGCGGCAAATACTAAAAATGAAGAGGCAATTTTAGACTATTCGAAGGCGATTCAGTTAGATGAGGAATATATAAATGCTTATTATCAGCGTGGGTTGGTTTATCGTTCTACTAAAGACTACAAAACTGCACTGTCCGATTTTACGAAGGTAATTAGTTTGAACGAAAAGGCAGTGATGGCTTTTATTGCAAGAGGATATACTTACAATGATTTGAAAAAGTATAAGGATGCTGCCAAAGATTATACAAAGGCTTTAGAATTGAATGAAAATGATGGAGCAACTTATATTCGAAGAGGTTTTGCTTATTTTGAGTTGGGGCAACATGAGGAAGCAATGGCTGATTTTACGAAAGTAATAGAACTAAAATCAATATACAGTCCTTATGCATACAACAATAGAGGAAATATAAAGCGTGTGCTCAAAAAATACGATGAAGCTATTGTTGATATAAATGAGGCTATAAAATTGGATTCTCTTAATGCTTTGGCTTATACAAACTTGGGGCAAGTCTATTTTGATAAAGGAGATATGGGTAATGCTAAAGTAAACTATGATCGTGCTGTGGAACTGAATAGCCAATCGCCTTTAGTTTTGTGGAATCGTGCAAACTATTATATGAAGATCAAAAAATATGATAAGGCTGTAGCCGATTATACTGCTGTAGAAGAGTTGGATGCTAACTATAAGGCTAAAGAACTCAAGAAGAATAAGAAAAAAGCCAAAAAAGCCTTTTTGCAAGGAGGTTAGTATTGGATACCTTATTAAACAAAAAACATAAGTCATCCCGAATTTTTAAAAACATAGGTTTTACCGGGGTTTCAAGATATCTAAAAACATATAAACAGGACAAGTCATTATATATGGCTTGTCCTATTTTATATACTAAACCCTCGATATTTGCACAGTCCCAGTAATTT
>JAAEPD010000500.1 GCA_024222455.1 Aureispira sp. | reverse complement strand
TATTCATAGAAATTTTTCAGCGCTTTCAGAGCTCTTAATTCAGGCCACTTTTCCTCTGCTATTTTTATGAAATCTTTCTTCTCCATAATTGATTTTTTTCAACAAGTTAGCCTTTCCTTCCGAAACTTTGAAATACACCCCCTAATCAACTATTGTATATTCTTAGTTTTTAGCTTAATTTTGGGGTTCCAACAAAAACATCCCCTATGCGTTATTATAAACTTGCTGATGCCTTAAAAAACAAGGAAAAGACTACTTGTTTAAACCTAAGTTTTTCGTACAAAGAAGTCAATAAGCTCCCCAAAGAGATCACTCAACTATCTAAACTTGAAGAACTTAGTATTTACTATGGTAAACTAGATGAACTACCTGAATGGATTGGGCAACTAACTAAACTTAAAACCCTAACTATTCAATCTTGTCAGCTCAAAAAATTGCCTAAAAGCATTGGAAATTTAAAAAACTTGACCTACTTGTCTGTAGGGTACAACCAACTAAAGGAGCTACCAGAAAGCATTGGGCAACTAAATAATCTCACCTCCCTAAATCTTAGGTCTAACCTACTTCAGACTCTACCTAATAGTATTGGAAATCTTCGCAATCTACAAACACTTTATTTACCTTCCAATCAACTAAAAGAACTTCCTGAAAGTTTGGGAGAGCTTAGCCAGCTACCAGAATTTTGGGCAGCATCCAATCAACTCCAATCTTTGCCCCAAAGCATTGGGCAGATGAAAAGCCTAAGAAGAATTCATCTATATCGAAACCAATTGCAAACCCTACCTGATAGCATTGGGCAGCTACAAGGACTTAAGGAGCTTAATCTGTCTTACAACAAGATACAAGTTATTCCTACAAGCCTGCAACACTGCAAAAGCCTGCATCGAATAGATATGGCCAATAACCAACTCAAAGAGCTTCCGAAGGAACTTTTTAAGCTTCCTACCCTAAAAACATTGTATCTCAACCACAACAAGCTTAAAGCTATACCAGAAGGCTTTCAGCAATCTAAAACACTAATCTACTTTAGTGCAACCAATAATACTATTGCTCAACTTCCAGATGGAGGATGGGAAAACATGACAAATCTTGTCACTCTTTATTTATCTAGCAACAAACTCAGTCAATTCCCTAAAGGTCTAGAAAAAGCACCTAAACTTAGCAACTTATATATTGCCAATAACCCTTTTGTTCAGCCTCCTTTAGAGTTGTTCAAGCTCCCCCATCTAAAGCACTTAGGTGCACAGGGAACTGGTTTAGGTTTAGCTTTCACCGACTATACTGCTAGCCAAAAAATACTTTCAGAGTTTAATAAACAAAACACCTCCTTTGAGCACCGAATATCCACCTACAATGTACTTTGCACTAATCAAGAAGAAGTAGACAAACTTAGTTTGTTACATCTCTTTGAGGCCATGCGTATTCGGTACAAACCTTTGCAAGAAAAAGCACAGCAAGCCTTATTTAAAAGATATAAAGAAACCTACAAAAACAAACCACTCCAAAAAGGTAGTGAAATCCTGATTTGGGGAACAGTCAACTTCAAAAAAACGGAGGTAAAGGAACGCTTAAAAGCTTTTGACATTAAATATGGTATCAAGGTAAAACCTAAAACAACTCATATTGTAGTTGGTTTTAATCTCAAAAAATACGAGGGTTATGATCGAGAAGACTTAGTCTATATTTCGGATAGTGATTTGAATGATTTTTTCATTCAAAATGAAGAACAATACCTATTAGAAGAATCAGCAGATGGAAGTAGCAATACAGAGAATGTCGCCATGCTTTTGAGCAGTACAGATCATCAAAACATAGATTTAGCTTTCCAAATTCTAAAAACAGGTGGAGTTCCTCAAGACTTGATTACAGAGCTCTTTTTGATTGCCAAAAACCCTAAGTTGCCTAAGGGACTTCGCAAACAGGCCAAATCCTATATTACCTTGCATGGTTCGGATACACTCAAAAAACGTATTCAAACCCACAAAATGATTTTTCCTGGTTATATCAATGAAAACAAACATACTCGCAACATCAAATTCTATACTAATGATACTGAATTGGATGGTGTAAAAGTAGGGCAATACATTTATAATCATACTAGACAAGGCATCAAATTCTGGTTTGAACAGATGGACAAAGCACAACGAAAGGAGGCTATCACTTCTCTTGCTCAAGATCCTAAATTCATACTAAAAGCTCGATACTTCAAGGACAAAAACGAGATTTATGAATATACTCAAGTGCAAGGTCTCGAACTCAACAGCAAACGTTTGGCAGCCTTGCCTGAAGCACTATTCAAGTTCAAAAACTTAAAACGTCTCAATCTATCTCGCAATAAACTGACCGAACTCCCTGAAGAACTTGCTCAACTTCGACAACTACAATGGTTGAATATTTCTTATAATAAGATTGCAACATTTCCAGAGGTCTTGGACCAAATGCCTAACCTCAAAGAAATGATTGTTTCGAGCAATGGTTTTGCTGTACGTAGCAACAAGGAGATTGACGAAAACACTTATGACCTCAAACATTTTCCTTACTCCTTATATCGTAAATAAGTAACAAATAGAATGAATAAACCCAACTTATTGGTAATTGGTGATGTGCATGGCTGCTACAACACTTTTCGGAAACTTTTGGATGAGCACTGGAATCCAGAAGAGGAGCTTTTGGTGCAGGTAGGTGACCTTATCAACAAAGGGAAACATAGCGTAAAAGTGGTTCAACTGGCTCGACAGTTGGAGCGTGAACATGGGGCTGTATTTCTACTAGGCAACCACGAATGGGAAAGTATTCGGACAAAAAGAGGAGAAGGCAATCGTTTTTGGAAACAGCATTTTGTAGGGCCTTTGATTGAGCAATATGACCGTTTGGGTTTAGATTGGGAATACGATGTGGCTTGGTTTGAAAAACATCCACTCAAATGGGAAAACGACCATATTCACATCAGTCATGCTGGTATTGCTGGCTTCCCTGATCCTTATGATCCTAACAATAAATATGGGGTTATTTGGAATCGTGAAAGACTCAATAATATTGGCAAATTCCAAGTTATTGGGCATACCCCTACTTATAATGGTTGCCCTATTTATCGCCCTGATGATAATTATTGCAATGTGGATACTGGAGCTTATTTGGGGCAGGCGCTTTCGGGAATTAAGCTGACTGCTACTGGTGAGTTTTTAGAGTTGGTTTCTGTGCTGACGGAGGATGGAGATATTTAGAATATAAAACCGCCCTAGTAGGATTGCTACTAGGGCGGTTTTATTTACATTAATAGGCTAATTTATTAATTTTGATAACAACAAAGTCTTGCTGTTTTAAGTTAGGCTTAACTTCACTTAATATTCGAGCTACAGGTGTATTTTCGTTAAACTTTCGACCAATAAGTGTATTAAATAGTTTCTCTAATTGGACAACCCTTTCTTTTGCTAATAACTGTTGCTCTTTCTTAACCAAAGAAGATACATAAAAGCTCATTTGTATAATAACTTCCTCATCATCTATTTGTCTGCGCACTTCAGAATATTCATTATCCAATGAAGTTACCCAATCTGTTAACTTCGTTCGTTCAGCATCTGTTAAATCTGTCTTAATTTCATCATAAAGAAGTTCTAAGCTAAGTTTTTGATATAAGCTTAACTCTGCATTTTTCATCGTGTCTGCTACATATACTGTATCTCCAATAGCAACCTCATTGGGAGGGCAATCTATTGATTTTTGGTCTACACAACTACAAAACAATATACATAGTAATAAAATCAGGGTTATTATACTCTTCATTGTTATTTTTCTTCAATAATAATTCTAACATATCTTTTTGATTCTCCAATTTCTTCTCCATAAGAACTAATTCGTAAATCTGCAATACATTCGCCTTTTAAATTTTTACCTATGAAAGTTGCGAGTAACTCTGCTACATGTTTTGCTCTATCTTCCCCTAATCTCAAATTATATTCTTTTGATCCAGGAGGGCTAGTAAAACCAATAATTTTCACTTTAGCTTTTCTATCCTCTATTAACGTTTTTAATTTTGAGTCTAATTTCTTCCACCAATCCACACAAACTGCCCTTTGATCACTAGATAACACTGCTTGATTCTCCTTCTCAAAAACAACTTCTTGAGTAACCAATTTCTCAAGTACTTTCTCTAACTCTAAAGCAACAGAAAAAGAAGAGACTAAGCCTTTTGAACCATCTTCTACAGCATCCATACCAGTAACACGTTTTCCTATCTTTCCTAGCCCCTCCATTATTGATTTAATGTCATCAGGTAACACAGAATCTGTATTTTCAAAAATACCCCCTTTAACTTTAAAGGATTTATTATTAATTACATTAGCCTCTAAATCAGCAACCTTAAATAATAAATTTTGGGGCTCTTTTATTTGATTCTTTAAAGTTTTAACAGCGTTTTCATAAATATCAATATTACCTTCTCCATCTACTCTAAATGTAAATATTACTTCAGATATTTTGATATGATCACCATATGCCATTGACTCTAGAACCGTTTCATCAAAGGAAAGATCCTGCCTATAAAACCAATAGGAATATAGTGTTATTTTCCCAGTACTATTAGTAGACACCTTTAACACTTCTAAAGGCTTATCATTAATCGTAAACATTTGAGTTACCCCATTTTCTACTGATAATGCACCATAATTGGAAATAGTTAAATTACATCCTTTTGAAATAGAATTAGTTACAGGTAAAAAATCGGGTATGGTCTCTTGCAATTTTTCATTAAGAGCATTGAAAGAGTCAACATCCTTTATTGAATTTTGCATTTTGGCTAAGCTCTTCAAAGCAGCCTTAGCCTTTACGTTAGAACGTTTTGTCTTTTTTCTACTATCCTTACGAATAACTATTAAAGCCTTTTTAGCTTCTTGTGCAAGTGCTGTGACCTTTTTGTATTGAGCTAGATATTTTTCATTTTTCTTCAATCCATGCTTTTTGCAAAGCTGTCTGTATTCTTTGCATAAATCTAGAAGTTGTTTAACATCTTGTGTGTGTCCATTGGATTTTGACTATTTTTTATGGGTTTACAATAAAGAATAACAGGGCATTTCGCCAAGATACAAAACTAAGGACAGCTTTGCAAGCCCAAAATCCATAAACAGTGATTATCCTACTCCACCTTCACCTCAGAAAAAGTAGCCTTATGCTTTTTAGCAAAAGCAGCAGCCTCCTTTTCACTTTTAAACTTTTTTAGGAATACCGATGCTGTCATATCATCCTCAATCAACACACCTGCTGAAGATTTAAATTTAGTGTACACCTTAGTGATATAAAACATAAATGCAGCCTCCATATCTTTAGTACTTTTTACGGTAACATAAAAATAGCCTTGCTCCCTAAAGGTCGGTTCTAGCTCCATACTAAAACTCCCAGTGCCTGAAGAGCCTAAAAGCTCTGCAAAATCATCTGCATTCACACCGGCATCCACAAAAGCATCTACACTTGTATTGGTAAACAAATGAGTGTTTTTATTAATAAAATCTAGATCATAAGGGCGTTTTTTGAAAAAGGTTTTATACTTACTTAGCTCATTTTGAGGCAACATAAAGTTGCTCATAATTTTTTGCAATTCTGGAGTGTAGACTTTCTTGGTGCGCTCCACACTAGGAATCAAAGCAGCCAGTTTTTTATCTTTCAAAACAGTGTACATCAGGTTGCGCCAATTCGTTTCCATTAGCGTGTAGGCAGTTCGAAGCTCCTTTTGCTGCATCAAGTAGCTATAATCTGTTTTTTTGTATTGCTTGGCATATTTTATATAATAAGCCATGAAGATATTGAACTCATAATAAGAGGTCATTATATCCGAAAAATCATCGGCAGGCTGCTTACATCTATAGTATTCTATCTCGGCATTAGCACCATGATAGTAGGCATTGAACTCCTCCAACAAACCATAAATCCCCCATTTATTAGAACTTGCCTTTGAAGGACCTATTTTACCATTTTTAGTTAATACATCCTTACCATAAATATAAACTGGATATCTAAACAAGTTTTGCACTTCTTTCGGGTAATACTTAGGATGCAAATCGGCTGTTTCGTAAAGTTCTTTCCCTTGAAAAACCAACTCCAAATCATGATCTAGAAAAAAGCCTATAGGAAAAAATCCATCTTCAAAGTCTAATTCATCAAAAGCAATTTCATGATCGTAAGAATGTAGACACTCATGAACCACAGTACCAAAATCTCGAAGAAAATCCTTTTTAAGCTTGCCATCAGCCCAACCTTCTATAGACTCTGCATCTACACCTTCTACTATTTCATAGGCATTGGTGGTACACAACTTGGCACTATCCAAAATACCTTTTTTGATCGCTTTGGCAGATTGAGCTTGTAATGTAGTCCAACATAAAGAAGAAAGTATTAGGATATTAATTAAGCCTATTTTCATAATAATTGGATTGAATATCAGTGGGTTAATTTAGTGTTATTCATTTCTAAAACATCAATTATAATGCCTATAAATTAGCTCTTTATGTTTTGTTTTTCAGTTTAATCTGTGCTTTTTTCAAGGCAGACTATATTCTTTGTATAATTCTAGAAGTCATCTAATAAAAATGTCTACAAATTTTAATAAAGCTATTTTTATCATTATCTTTTTAGATATCTAGTTCATTGTTTTTTGATTTTTCTGCTAAAATTCAAAAAAGCATTACTTCTTAGTTTTTGATAATCAAATCATTAGTGATTTTTACTACAAAACCAGTTAGTGTTGATTATCAATCACTTGCAAAAATTAAATAAACTATAGTTTAGACTAAAATCAAGCGAAACATATTAATTAATAATTCTAATTATAACCTAAAATGGCAAACGTAAAGATTCGTAAAGGAAGTTCTCCTGTAAGTGGTGTAGTTTTCAACTGGAATGGCACAAAACTAATTATTGGCAACGCAAGTTATGGCGAAGTCAAATATAATTTTGATGGCACTTATATTCGTGAAGGGAATTCTAAGTATAGCAAAGGCCTCTATAATTGGGATGGCAACAACTTGCGCAAAGGCACTATCAAAACAGATAACATTATTTATAATTGGAAGAATGGTAAACTGATGAAAGGCGCTGCTGATAACGCAGAGGTACTTTGCAATTGGAAAGATGGCAAAATGCGTTTAGGCAACGAAGAAGGTGGCAATATTATTTATAATTGGGAAGGCGAGATTCCTGTGCCTATTTTGATGGTAATTTTGATTGATGCTGGTGTGATTTAAGAAATGAGTTACACTCACATAAAAAATATTGAAAGCCCCTAGTCGTAAAAACTACTAGGGGCTTTTTTTATTATCTCCCCAATAAGCTGCTATATTTCAAAGCATTTCTTAAAAGGATTTTTTTTTCGTATTTTTAAAGCTCCCCAACTACCTACAAATATCAACTATTTCCAGTCACAATTTATTGTGCCCTTAATCAATGCAAAATACAATGAACCACTACATTTTCGCACTACTTATTTGCTTATCCCTAAGCATAAGCTTGCAAGCACAAAACAACAATGGTCAGCTCGATCAACTAGAAGAATTGGGAACAGAATATAAAGTAAGTACTCGAACACCAGGAGGTGCAGAGTTGGTTGCCAATCTCTATCTGCCAATTACCTCTGATAGTATGACCTTTGGCACTACCCTTTTTGGACAAAATCTAACCCTAGAACTAATCCCCAAAGGCACTCAACTGATCGTCTATCCAACTATGATAGATGCATTAGGCGATACTGTTCCAAATCCGAATCCCTACCAATTGCCCTTTCTATTGTCTCGCACACCTTACGGAAAAGATGGTGTTTCGCAAGCAGGTGGCCTAATTTCTATGATGGGTTATGCCTTTATGTATCAAGATACACGTGGGCGAGGAGAATCTGGAGGGGTGTTTATGCCTTTGTATAGTGATAGTTGGGACAAAAGACCTTACGAAACAATCAATATGCCTTTAGACATTACTAGCCCTAGCGATTCTTCTAATGCACGTAAGCATGAGGATGGTTGGGTTACTTATCAGTATGTTCTCAATGAACTAAGAAGGCCTTATGATGTAGATAATGATGGAACTATAGACACTGTTGCCCCTAT
>JAAEPD010000499.1 GCA_024222455.1 Aureispira sp. | reverse complement strand
TAAAGTGTCTTGATTGTTCTTTTTAGCAATAGCGAACCTTTGGTTAATTATGCTAATTTCATCACTTATTAAACTCTCTTGTTTTTTAAATCTTTGCTCTTGTACCTTTTGTACTTCTTCCTGTGCTTTTGCTTGATCTTGGAATGATAAGGTAGAGTCTTCTGCTTGTTTTTGTAGTTGTGCCTCTTGCCCCTCTAGTTTAGCTATTTGTTTTTGAGTAGCTAACATAGAACGTTGTAGTGCATAGTTTTGAGTTTCCAACTTAATTGTAGCGTCTACATTTTCTATTATCTTTTCTGTAAGGTCTCCCGCTGCCTCTGCACTAGCCTCGAATAAATCTACAAATGGGTTAGCGTCTATGTAGGCTTCACCCGCTTTTTTAGCTGACTCTAAAGCACCATCAAAATCGCCTTTAAATACTTTTTTAATTACATCACCTAAGAACCCAAACATATCTATCAATATGTCTACTTTAGATAATACATAGTTTTCGACTAGGTTAGCAAAGTTCTTTAAACTCTCTGTAGGGTTTTCAAAAACACCTATTAAATCTTCTGCTAAAGTACCAACTGATCCAACTAAAGTTTCAAATACTGTATTTATAACAGCTAAAGCAATCTTGAAAAACTTAGCACCTTTTTCTGTCTTACTAAATGCAGCGAATAAAGCAACAACACCACTAATTAATAAACCAATAGGATTAAGTTTTATTACTTGCCCTACTGCTTCTAAAGCTGTTCCAAAACTACCAGTAGCGGGTATTACATCTTTTAAAGTGTCCCCATAGTTACCTACGTTTCTTCTAAAATCTCCCCCCGCTTGTTCTGCTTTCTTAATAGAGCCGTTTAGGTTTAATATTTCTTTATTTAACCTTTGAAACTCCTCTGCATTTTTACCATTAACATCCGATAAATTATTCCTTTGATTAGTTAATGCTGCTAAACTTGATCTAAGCTGATTTAGAGATCCTTTTTCACTACTTATTAACCTTATGTTTTGGTTTCTTTCTTGCCTAGTTAGTTTTAACTGTTGGGCTTGTTGTTGATAATCTTTACTATTCTTTTTGCCTTGTTTAGCTAAATCTTTTTGACTCTTTTCTAGCTGCTCAATTTCTTTATTTTGCTTTTCTAATTGAACGATAGCGGCATCATTGTCTACCTCAATCTCTAATAATATCTTTTCGTCAGCCATTTTTTAAATCTTTACTAAGTTTACTTTTGTTGTTGATCCATC
>JAAEPD010000498.1 GCA_024222455.1 Aureispira sp. | reverse complement strand
AGGATAAAAAAAATCCTGATAGATGTTTGCCCCTGGCTAAAGCAAGAAGTCTTTCTAAAAGACAACTAGCAGCTACAGCTCGTAAGAAAAAGAAAGCGGGAGCTAGAGGAAAGACAGTAGTATCAAATACAAGAGCAGCAAACGTACGGAACGCATAATGGCAAATAAAAGTAACATGGCTTGTAACAAGCCAACCAAATCAGATAGAGCAGGTAAAAAGAAAATGGTTAAGGCATGTGCTAATGGCCAGGAAAAACTTATTCACTTCGGAGCTACTGGTTATGGTCACAATTATTCTGCTGCAGCGAGAAAAAGTTTCAGAGCAAGACACAAGTGTGGACAAGCAAAATCAAAACTAACAGCACGCTACTGGGCGTGTAAAAATTTGTGGGCTGGCTCAGGCGGTTCTACAAAATCTTCACCAAAAAATAGACAAGGAAAATATTAGTATCTTTGTGTAAAATTGTTTAATTAAAAATTTATAAATCATGCCTACAGTAAAATACTCACAAGGTTACAACGCTAGACTAGATGACTCTTTAGGAGCAAAGCACGGTAAAAAATCTCAATCTTATAAAGCAAGAAGAGACGAAAGCGAAGCTATGTCTAAAAAGATGTACGGTCACAAATATGGCGGCGATCATTCTATGGCT
>JAAEPD010000497.1 GCA_024222455.1 Aureispira sp. | reverse complement strand
TCCCATTGGGAATCAGATAGTACTTCATAGTGCGTTTTCATAAGCTTTTTTGGTTTAGTCACCTCAAGTTTATGATTCTGATTCCTCTTTTTTTAATCCTTACATTTTTTTATTTATAATTTTAGACATACTCTTATTTATTACTGCAACTTAAATTTAACAGGTAGATTATATCGTACACCTACTGCACGTCCACGCTGCTTGCCAGGTGTCCAATTTTCAGGAAGTTTATTCATTTGTTTTACAACTCTTAATGCTTCTTTTCCGCAACCTCCACCAATATCTCTACGCACCTTAGCATCTTTGATAGAGCCATCTTTAGCTACTACAAAGCTCACTACAACCAACCCTTCGATACCAGCTTCTCTAGCCATAGCAGGATACTTGATTGTCTTATAAATATATTGTAATAACCTTTGGTCTGCACAAGCTTTTTTAGCATTATCGTCGCCAGCTTGATCTTCACAACCTGGGAAACGAGGCATTTGCTCTGCAATATCTACAATTTCTTCGATCTTAGGTTCTTCATCTATTTCAACAGGCTCTTCTCCTAAACCGCTAGGCACATAACCACTACTTTTCTCATCAGTAGGCCCTTTATAATCACTAGGGGTATTAGAGGTCTTCGTATCCTCATCTACAGACTCGTCCTTTTTATCTTCTTCTTTTACTACCTCATCTACAGCTTTTACTTCATTGGTAAATGAAGGTGTTGGAGGAGGAGGCAAAGTCATTTTTGGTGGAATCTTTGGTTTAGGTGCTGTAGGTGGAGGATCTAATATAATATCCTCAGGAATTTCCAAATTCCCTCCTATTAGCTGATAGTCTGTTTGGAAATGTGTCCATCCTAATACTGTTAATACAGTAGCTAAGGCAATAACACCTCCACTCAAACGAGAAGTACTATTTTTGCGCAAAATACTTACCTCTTCATGTTTACGTTCCCAAGCAGCACCAGTTTGCACTTTATCTTGCTCCAAAATGCTTTGAGATTGTTTTTCTAATATTCTTTTGTACAGCAAGATTCCTCCTGCCACTATTGCTGAAATAACTGCTAAGCCCATCATTACTTGACTTCCGCTTAGGACTAAATCGCTGATTAAAAATAGGTTGACGACCATAATTCTAAAATTTTCTGTGTAATTAAATATATATGTTAGTACTAGGTATAGCTTCGCTTGTAGTTTGAAGTTGGTAAACTTCAAGCTATTCGATAATTCTTATTAAAAATAATGGTGGTATAAAGTCTTTGGTGTGGTTAAAATTGGAGGTAGTTGGGTAAACCACCTCCTTCATGGGTTTGTCTTTATGACTTGTTGTTCGTTGTTGTAATCCTAAAAAAAACTTGTTGTTTGTTGTTGTATATTAAGGAAGATGTAGATCATTTTGATTTTGGTGTATTGGGGTGTATTTTTTTTAGATTTTTTTTTTGCATTACTTATTCCATACAAAAAAGCAGCTCTCTTAGTTAAGAGAACTGCTCATGTTATATATTATAACAACCTTATAAAAGGGTATATATTAAACACCTAGGTTGATTTCAAATAATCTTTCATATACTCCTTTATCATAATACGTGTAGTCATATACCGAACAGTATCCTTAATCTTATTATCTGCAAGCTCTTGCAGACGTGTTGCTAAATCTACAGCATTATCAAGTGCCCTACTAAGAGGACTCTCCCAAATTGGATAATTTGGATCATTGCTATCTCCTTTCGTAAATACAGTCAAGTTACCATGAATCTCATCAGATTTATAAACACCTGCTGCCCACATCATTGCACAAGCATCTGTCTTGAGCAAATCATCTAAGTTGCTATTTCCTCCTATAGGAGAAATGCAAAAGGCATCATCAACTAATGCTTGAGCAACTTTATCACGCTCTACACCCTGATTTTTTTTGAACCAATAGTTGGCCCAACCATAGAGTGTACGTCCTAAACCTTGAATACCATTCAATGTTCCTAAAAATGCTGCAATAAGTTGAGTAATACCTGTAGGAATAAGAGTTAATATCAACATAACATAAGATGTTACTTTACCTATAAAGTCTAAGAGTATGTCTAAAAATTAAAAAATGCTATTTACTGAAACGGTTTAATAAAATTTGGCAATTAGCCCATAAAATCCAAGCTTCTGAACTATTTGCTGTTTTTTCGTAGTCTTTAGAGTGCCTTCGAAAGAAATTTAGCCAGCCAAAAGAACGCTCATTAACCCAACG
>JAAEPD010000496.1 GCA_024222455.1 Aureispira sp. | reverse complement strand
TGTTAGCTAGTAACTCTAAATTACTTTTTTGATGTTCAAGGATAATTAGCCTCTATTACTTACAGTGCATCGGACTGTTAGAGGGTTTAGGAAGTTTACATAACGTTTATAACTGTGTTATTATGTATTCTCGTATCAACAGGCCCTCTAAAACCATCTTGATACTAAGGGTTAGCCTTCTCGGTTAGCCCTTTCTTTTTATACTGTACTACTTCTCATACTTTTTTGCAATAGCTTCAAGTTCTCGCAGCCTGCTTAATGCTCTTTGACCTAAATCAACTAAGCACAAAGTTTGAAAGTGGTCTGCTCCCGTTTCTGCGTGTTCATAGCAAACTTCTATTATAGGGTTGTCTATATCTTCAGGGTTATATGATGCGAGGTCTTCTAGCTCGTACATTAATATTTCATTATTATTCATCTTACTTATCCTCGTTTATTGCAATATCAACTTCTGTTGTTCTGGTCATTGCTTGATGAAAATAAGTCATAAGATTGGAATAGCGAGTAACTGCAACGCCACCTTGCGGCATCCATCCTTCAGCCATGTATTTTTGGACTAAGCCTTTTATTTTCAAGGTGCTATCTTCTTTTAATATTGTGTATTCCATCTTACTTACCCTCTAACGGTTCTTTAAATTGAATAAAATCAGTAGCGGGCATAATTACTGTGCCGTCTTTAAGTTCAACTATAGCTACTGTGAAATTACCTGCTCCATCTTCAAATTCTTCATAATCAGATCCCCATTTGTGGAATATGCCGTCACATTGGAATA
>JAAEPD010000495.1 GCA_024222455.1 Aureispira sp. | reverse complement strand
CTGCGCATTCGTATTTGAGGGGTCTAGTGAGCTTGATGGGGACATACAAGGTGTGCGAAATTCTAAATGCAAATGTTTACTAGCACCAGCTGCCAACCCTGCCCATCCTTCATCGCCTAATAATGTGCCAACTTCAACTTCTGCACCAAGCGTTATAGAGTTAGGGATGTTTTCCAAATGCATATGGGCTACTTGCATGACGTATGTATTATCAATAATGGTTTCTATTGCAACACTTCCGAATTGCTCATCTATACCGACAACTCTTCCTTTAACAATTGAACCTATTTGAGTTCCTCGCTCACTTATAATACTTTGTATATCAATACCAGTATGTACCCAGCCATCAATATACCCTTGTTCGCTAGTATCTAAAAAATCATAGTTTAGAGTGACTTCTATATTTTCAATATAAGCAAGCTTTGCGAGCAAGCATATTGCTGCTATTCTGTCAGTATTATTGGTAGTCAAAACACCAAGCGTAGCTGTACAAGTAGTTGAAGATGCTCCTCCAGTTCCATCATTTGGAGCTACAATATCATCTGATTCTTTGCTTGACCCTCCGCAAGCAATAATAACAATACACAAAAATATCGAGATTATACTATTTAAACAAACTTTCATTTTGGCACTCCAGTTATTTTAGTTTTAAAGGAAAACTCATACAATTTAGCAATTTTATGTAAATATGGAACATTCAACGATTTCTATTCTCCTGAGTCTCTATAGCAATAGAGTTCAAATAATTAGCAATTAACTTCTTAGTTACTCAAATATAGTAAGGTTCAGAAGCTGAGTTATCCCCACGAAAATTTAGATTAACTCATTGAAAAGCTTAAATATAGTAGACTTTCATGATGTTCTATGATCAAATTTGTTTTACCAATATACAAAATTGAGAGCACCATGAAAGCAATAGAATTATTACATAAAAACTTATCAACTGCATGTTCAGATATCCATAAAATAAGATTAAAATCTTTAATAG
>JAAEPD010000494.1 GCA_024222455.1 Aureispira sp. | reverse complement strand
CTAAAGACTACGAAAAAACAGCAAATAGTTCAGAAGCTTGGATTTTATGGGCTAATTGCCAAATTTTATTAAACCGTTTCAGTAAATAACATTTTTTAATTTTTAGACATACTCTTAGATGTGTATTTGCCTTAACTTATTAAGGCTTAGCTAAGACTATTTTTTTACTGATTTGCTGCTGATCTGTTTGGATACGAATGGTATAAAAACCATTACTGAAGGAAGAAAGGTGTAATAATAATTTTTCGGATTGCACATTTTCAAAGTTACGTTGGTAGACCTGTTGTCCTATGGCATTTAGGATTTCTAAGTGGACCATGTCTCGTGGCTTCGGGAAGTCTAATTCTAGCGTAATTAGTCCTCTACTTGGATTGGGATAAACCTTGAATGGTTCATAAAGCTCCTCTTGGGTAGATACACTACTAGATGTTTGATCTTTTATACTGATATTATCTAATAACAATCCTGTTTCTGTATGGTTGCTATGTATATTAAAACCTAGATGGAAGGAGCCTGTGCTAGGTGCCACAAACTGTATTTCCTGTTTTTTGTAGTTAGGATAAGCATCTGTGAGCAGAAAATCATAAAGCGTTTTGACTATATTTTGGCTAGAAGGACTGCTATGTAAGCTTAATTGAAGCTGTTCTTCTTCCAAAGCACTGAGAATAGCTGCCGAAAATGCAACACTATAAGTATTTCCACTTTTTAGTTGCATACAAGGGGTAAATAACCAATCGTTAGCACTAGCTTGGTTAGTATTGTTTTGGTAAACTAAGCAACCTTTTCCATTTTCAGCACCATAAACATTATTAGTGCCTTGCTGATCTATCAACCAAGTTAAGGGAGTAGTTTGATTAGAATCTAGGTTAGCATTTTCTATAGTCCAAAGTGCTGTTTGTTCGCCCTGCTCAAATCCCATAGAAACTGGAGCATAAACTATATCTGAGCAACAAGATGGAGAGGCTAAACTATTGGGCTGACAAGCAACACTTGCATTGCTGAGCAAACAGGAACGATCTGCAAAGTCAACACCATTTACTTTTATTCCTCCTGATAGGACCGTTCGCATAACTTGAGCTTGTCCATTTGTAAATAAATTGGAGCAATCATCATTGACATAATCCATGAAATTCATGAACATATCATTGGAGCCACAAGATCCTTTGGGGTGGCTAGGGCAAAGAAAAGAAGCTTCGCTTTGGATAGGTGTATCACTAATGCCATCATCATAGGCACAGCCGCCTTGACCAGAGGTGTTTTCCCAGACATGAGAAAGGCCTAAGTAGTGACCAATTTCGTGTGTAGCAGTACGCCCTGTAGCAGCATGTGTTGGGTTGAGCCCTACAAATCTATAGTCCAACACTACACCATCTCTAACACTCCCAACCATAGAAGGAACAGGGTAATAAGAATAACCTACTGTAAATTCCCCAAAGTTGTTGGCAGGAATTTTTACAATCCAAATATTGAGATATAAATCAGGATTCCATTGTGTTTCAAGTTTGATATAGTTTTCTATGTAACTGCGATCAGAAAATTCTGGATAGGAATGTCTTAGAATACCCGTTGTAGACTCTCCATTAGGTGTTTTGGCGGCTAGACAGAATTCTATACGAGTATCGGCTGCTACTTCTTCAAATTCGTCAGGGGTAAATGCTGCATCCATGTTTTGGCGACGAAAATCAGCGTTGAGTATAGAGAGCTGTTCCCAAATCTTATTTTCAAGCAGATTGGAGCCTTGTCCAATTTCCTGTCCTGTATGTATAATGTGTACAACCACAGGTATGGTTAGCACATCATTGCTGCCTCTTCCTAATGATTGAGTTCCTTTATGTTGGAGTGTTTTTAGTTGAGCTTGATAGGTCTTGAGTTCTTGTGTATATTGTTGGTCTTGCTGAGTCAGCAAAGTTCTATATTCTTGCAAGCCACATTGGTGTTGACTGTAGCTAAATGTAGTTATACATAAGAGTAGGACTATGGTAGAGCTTAGTTTATACATAAGGGGTATAGCTGTTTGATACTCAAGTTACAAAAAAACAATTAAACCATAAAAAAAATACTATTGGTATAAACGTAAAGAAAGTGGCAAGTTGCTGCTCTTGCAACAACTTGCCACTCCTTGTAAACTGTATCTAGATATAAAATTATTCTGCGGCAACAATTTTAGTAGCCACTAACACATCACCAACAGGGCCATCAGTATAGGTTGGCTCTTGTTTAGTTTCGTAGGTAATGGTGAACCATTTTCCTAATAATTCTTTGTTTGCTCCAATTCCTTGATTCTCGTCAGTGATTTCTGCTTCAGGAAGGTCTAAGTGAAAGCTTAAACTGCGATCATCAATACGATTAAAGGTGATAGACTCTCCAGCCTCTGTTTCAAACTCATAGTAGGCTGCATCTCCAAACTCAAAGCTTTTGTATTTTGCTTTTATTGTAGTTCCAGCAGTGTTTTCTTCAGGAGCAGGAGGAGGCGTTTCTTCTGGCTCTTCTGGTGTTTTGGGCGTTTCATGGGTGGTGTCTGGTGCAGAGTCTGTAGGAGTGGTTTCTCCACAAGAGATAAAAAATACTGCCAGCATCAATGATAAAAGGAAAGATAGACTTAATGTTTTCATTTCTTATAGTGTTTGTTAGTGAATAATTACCTAAAATAGGTTATTTTAGGTGTAAATCGATGGGTTGAAGGCCATAAAAATTGATTTTT
>JAAEPD010000493.1 GCA_024222455.1 Aureispira sp. | reverse complement strand
TGGTTATATCAAAAAGAATTTATTGGCTAATAGACTATTTTATAAAGTGAAAGAATTGAAAAATGAAGTTAGCAGAAGTTATGAGTGGCTAAAAAAACAACCTGATTTAGTCTATAATTTCTTCTTTCACAAAGATGCTGAATTTTATCTAACCTAACCCGCCTTGGCTATAATTGATTGGGCAGGCAATTTCCCTTTGGGACAATCCCCCTCTTTTACAGAAGTTGATGCTGCAGGAAACATTGTTATGGAACTTGACTTTGACTTCCCTTCAGAACGATTCTATTCCTATCGAGCCTTGAAATTTTCTTTACCATTTGAGCTAAAACGTCCTGAGATAAGCTGCAGCCAGTCTAACACAACATTATCTGCACCTCCAGGATACACTAGTTATCATTGGAATACAGGAGCTACCACTCAAAGTATAACAGTTCAAGACACTGGTTCTTACCAAGTTTGGGTCAACCAAGGCATTGGTTTTATAAGCTCAGAGTATTTATATATTTCTAATCTTAATAATATTTGCACCACTACAGACATTAGTTCTATTCAGGATTCTAATCCGAATATACCCTACAGTTGTTTCTAATCAATTAGTTATAGAGCATAGTGGGCTTGACTATAATACAGGCCAAATTTACACCATCTTAGGCCAACCAATCCAAGAAATTAAACTTTATTCTGATAAAGTTTCCAATAAAACTACCCTAGATCTCAGCAATCTTCCAAGTGGGATATATTTCCTAAAAGTAGGAAATAACTTCAGTTCTAAATTTATAAAAAACTAAAATAAGATTTAGTGTCTTTTAAAGCTTATTTTTAGATACTTACTTAAGTACAATAAAAGGGCTGCTAAGATATTTTCTTAGCAGCCCAATCTTCAAAAGTCCTCTTAACGCTTAACTCTATATTTTCTCCTGCTCTGTAGCTGACTTATCCGTTTTGCTATTGCTCCCAAAAAAGTTAAGATCACCTCCCAGTTTCACCTGTTGCATCATTTTATTCAAAGTTTTCATTTTCCAACGCCCCTTGAAACTAACCATGACCAACTCATCTTCTTCGCTTACCAACACCAAAACATTCTTGACAATAGCTTTTTGCTTTCGTTGTTTGTCTCTAAACATTAAATTAACTCTAGTACTGCCATCTCTCACAAAAACTAAATCCTTGAAATGATGTTTTTTAGCATCTTGAACAACTGCTTTCACCTCAGTAGTAGAGCTATAATTCTCCCCTTCTGAAACTAAAATGCGCATTCCTCTCAGTCCTTTCAGCAAAGGTTTGAATGTTCGTATTTCTTCTGCCTTTCCTGCTGCTATTCCAGCACCAAATCGAACTATCCAACCAGGCAATGCAATATTAGTAGTATTGGGTCTTGCTTTATATTTTGCATAAAACTTATTCAATTTAGCAGTTTGTCCAAACAAACCTATAGACCAACACAAACTTATCAGTATCAATAATAGTCTCATATTTCTAATCTTTTTTCTCGATTTTATCTAAATGATCCATTCCTTTTATCTGCATATGCTTAGAAAGCTGCGAAATCTTGCTCAATTCAATCTCACCAACCAAACTTAGCAACACAAACTCTTCTTCGCTGCCCACTAATAGTAGTAATTCAGTTATTTTTCTGTCGTCTTTTTTTGCAAAAAACCGAACATTCTCACCACCATCTCGAACAGACATTAAGGATTTGTATTCGCTAGTATTTATTTTAGACACCGCTTCTTTATAGTATTCGTTACCACTCTTTTCTGTAGTCAACACATGCAATTCTTTCAAATTTGCTAAAATGCTGTTTATGGCCTCATCCTCTGTGCCTTCCATTTCTACATTGGCAAATAGGCTAAACATATGTTCACTTATATATACTGCCGTAAAATCATCATCTTCAGCATACTTCTGAAAGTATTTCTGAATGGCATTGTCTTGTGCTTGGACAGTTTGCCCAAAACTCAACAAGAACAACATTAAAATAGATATAGTTTTCATATTCATATTGTTTTAAAATTGGGGCAGCTTGTCTGCCCCTTTTGCGTAAAAATTTTTTAACTAAAAAAACTATAATACCATGACTTCAGCAACTGATAATTATAAAGTCAGTGCACTATAGTTTTTTGGGGAAGTTGCTTTGAACTTAGGAATTCTTACTGTCTATTCTTTTTTAATAGTTTTAATATTCCTTTTATGTGAGCTGCCCCATAAATAATCACTATTTTTTTATCTTGATTTTGATTAACATAATTGACAACCTCTTCATTTCTATAATCAACAGTAACTGGAGACAGTTTATTTTTACTTTTTATGCTACACTCATACTCATCCACACTTGCATCCATAGGAGTAGACCAATCACATTCGCTAAGATTTATTGTGCCATACAACCTTTCGTATTCCTCTATTATTTCTTTTAGACTTACATCTGCATTCAAATCAGTCTCCGTTATCCCCATATCAACCCATTTAGGTTGAGCCATTGCATTCTCAAATAGTTCTTCTCCCTCAGCATAAGTTTCGCGACTAGGTATAACTCCTCCATTTATCCATCTCAATTTTCTATGGTATACTTTATCAACATTGATTTCATCTGGTATTTTTTTTATGATTTCATAGTATATACGATAATCATTTCTTTTCCAATGTTTAATAGAATCGGTAAGATCACTATAAAACTCTTTTTGTCCAAAATGAGTGATAGGCACCAAGATCGCTTCCCTCTTAGAATCAGAATAATATACAGGCTTTATTTCTTTCTTAGTTATATAATTTAACCCCTGTATAATCTTACATGAATAAGAGGAAGTCATTATTAGTACAAGAATTGGTACTATGAATATTAACTTAAACCTTAAATTGTTTTTAATAAACATACATTTCATTTTGACGTTTAAGTGATTTTATGATGAACTAAGAATTTCCCTTTTTTACATTTAATTAGCAGAAAAGCTCAATAAGACAAAATCATCTTCGCCTCCTACCAATAATAATATTTCTTCAATCTTATCCTTCTTTGTTCGAGACCAAACACGTACATTATCACCTTTATCCTTCACCATCATCAATACCTTGTATTTCTTTTGATCTACTTTCCCCATAACCTCTTTGTAGTACTTCTTAGTGTCTTTTTCAGTAATCAACAAATGCATAGAACCTAAGCCCTCTATCATACCAACCAATTCCTTGTATTCACTATCTCCTAAGTCAGCTTTTTTCAGCAATCCATCCAGCATGTTGCTGCCTAAAGAAAGTGAAAGGTGTGTAAAATCCTTATGTTTTGCATAGTTGCCCATTTCCTTATCTATAAAATCTTGCTGCCCAAAGGCGGTTATACTAAGCCCTAAAAGAGTTATCCAAATACTTATCAAAGTTCTCATAAACGTTGTTTTTGATAATAGTCTGCTAACATTCTAAATTTTCACTATAATTTAAAAATGCAATATGATCAGCAACTAAAAATAGAGGCCTAGGATACCCTACCAATAGTCTTAGATTCTAAAACAAACTACTTTTAATTGAAATGATTAAAATTCTTTAACCAGTAACCTAATGTTATTATTTCCGCAAATCTCTAAGTTCATTTTTAGTTGTTTCCACTCCCTTGTTCAGCTTATTAGAAACCAACAACAATGCTGCTTTCACTTCATCGTAAGCTTGATTGGGATCAGAATAAGTATCTTCCTTTGCATAGGAAGGCATCTCAATATCACCACCTTTAGGATAGAGCCAAAAACTGGCTAAAGCCAATATAGCAACACTCGCTGCTACTGCTGTCCAGCGTTTCCAAGACCAAAATCCAATTATATGGCCTTTAGGTTTTAGCTGTTCCTCACTCAAGGAAATTTCTACAGTTTGTTCTACCTTCAAGTATTCAAATAGTGGTTTATACCGTTGGAGTTGAGGATCAACATCCTCTTGGTTAAAGTATTCTTTCAACTGTTGCTCTTCTTCCAAAGAAGTATTGCCCTCCCAATATCTTTCCAGTATTTTTTTAATGCTTAGATAATCCATACGATTCTATATTTAGGAGTTGTTCTTTTATTTGTTTGCGCGCTCTGAATAGATTGACCTTTACTTGGTTCATTGGTATGTCCAATACTTCAGCAATTTCTTGATAAGTCATACCTTCAATATCTCTCAATTGCATAACCATTCTTTGTTTTTCAGGTAAACTCTGCATTAATCCATGAATCCTACCTAAAGTATCACTTTGTTCAGCTACCTGATATGGATTAAGACTAGATGTGGTAGGTTCTGTGATCGTTTCTAGCTGTTGGTTTTGTTTATGTTTTGATTTTAATTTATCTAAAGATAGATTTTTAGTCATCCGCATTCCATAAGCCTCTAGATTGTTGTATTGCTCTCCTCCTTCATGCTTCTTCCACAACTTAATAACAACCTCTTGCACCACATCTTCGGCCTCATCTTCTCTACCGACTATTCGTCGAGCAAAGCGATAAAGTTTGTCTTTGATATTTAATAGCTGATATGTAAACTCTTTTCTATTCATTTGTAGGCAAGACGACTCTAATTCTAAAATGTTACAGCGTATCTATATTTTTTATTTAAAAACACTAACCACCTGTAAAACAACAAAAAAAGGCAGCTAACTTTATTTAGTTAACCACCTTTTAAGTCTATATTGTAATCTTTTTCTCTATAATTTTTCAGAGGCTCCCATCACCAATTGCACTGTTCCTCTAATTTTTTCTTCCAAATAGATTTTTCTGCCCTTAGCAAAACGATTGACCATTTTGTCTGTAGCATGTCTGATCGTAATCAACTTCAAGTTATCTATCACAGATACTGTATAGTCATTTGCTAGAGCTTCTGTCAGCGCTTGAATTTTGGCTGGCTCATTCTTATCTGGATCATTGTTCACACAAACAGAAAAAGCCAAGGCGGTATTTTGGGTCATATTCACCTTAATTCGATACTCTGCCAAAGTGTTGAACAATGCTGCAAAACGAGCCTCGTCTACAAAATAAAAATCATTGGAAACAATCTTAAGCATTGCCTGCTTCTCTTTTACAACTATTACAGATGGATATTCCGCAACTTTTTCACCATTGATAACAGTACCAGCCCCTTCTGGATTCACAAAAGATTTCACATGCAATGGAATCCCTTTATTTTGTAATGGTCTAATGGTTTTAGGGTGAATTACCTTTGCCCCATAATATGTCATCTCGATAGCCTCACCATAAGAGATTTTATCTAAAAGTGTCACATCCTTAAAAATTCGAGGATCACCAGTCAACACACCAGGAACATCTTTCCAAATTGCCATCCCTTTCACATCTAAACAATAAGAAAAAATAGAAGCCGTAAAATCTGAGCCCTCACGTCCCAAAGTAGTTGTAAAATTTTCAGAAGTACCACCAATAAATCCTTGTGTCACTACCAAACCTTTCTCTTGTAAAGGTGGCACTATACGCTGAATTTGTTTTAGAGTTTCCTCCCAATTTATATTCGCATCACGATATGTATTATCTGTTAAGATACAATCTCTAGCATCCACCCAAGCTGCTGTTACACCTTGTTTATTGAGGTATGCTGCCACTATTTTGGTGGACAAAATTTCCCCTAAAGACACAATCTGATCATACAAATAGTCATAAGTATCTTGTGGTTCTTCTTCTAAAATCCATTCTACATCTATAAAAGCATCATGTATATCTGCATAAATAGGATCTGTCGTATCAGGAAATAGTGTATTTAGAATCTCAGTATGTTTCAATTTAACCTTATCTAAGTATTCCTTGACCTTATCTGTCTTATTGTAATAAGCATTTACAACATCTTCAAGGGCATTTGTAGTCTTACCAGAAGCAGAAACTACTACTACCAATCGCTCTTTTTGATAGCGTTGGAGTATAGAAACCATATTTTGGATAGCTTCAGCATTCTTGATGGAAGCACCTCCAAATTTGAATACATAACTCATTGTTCAAAATCTGTTTAGAAAGGTTAAAATAAAAAGTAACTATAAGGCGCAAAAATAGAGCATTTATTCAATCTTCCTAAGTCTACCTTTGTTTTTTTGTTTCGTAAGATTTCTTTCTAATTTTTAATAGCTCAAAAGTCCTATAAATTGAGGTAGAAAGGCTACTTTTGTAAAAAATAATTATATCATTTTTTTAGTAATTAAAAATATTGTCAAATAAATAAGTGATAACTGTATTGAACTTTGGTTACACTAAAGAGAGATCCCCCTAGCCCCCTTTAAAAGGGGGAATTTATACACACAATGAATTCACATACTGTATTCCCCCTTTTAAAGGGGGCTAGGGGGATTTCCTACATATAAATACAAACCAATGATACTTCACTATCTCTACAGTCTATTACTCTTTATTTAACCTTATTACCATTTGTAATAAAATATACACATGCCAAATATCATTAAAAATCAAAAAGCCATCCTTGCCAAATTGGGTATCCAAAAACTCAATGACATGCAAGATGAAGCACACTTAGCTATACAATCCTTTCCTAATGTGGTGTTATTATCACCAACAGGGACAGGTAAAACTCTAGCATTTTTATTGCCTGTTATTGCAGAGCTTGACCCTGCTTGCAAAGAAGTGCAAGCAATGATTATAGCACCATCTAGAGAGTTGGCTATACAAATAGAACAAGTAGCTAGAAATATGGGCACAGGCTACAAAATCAATGCTTTTTATGGTGGTCGAGCATTTTCTAAAGATAGAATGGATTTGAACAATCGCCCTGCTATTTTGGTAGGTACGCCAGGTCGTGTAGCAGATCATTTAAGAAAGAAAACTTTTACTACAGACGATGTCAAAGTCTTGGTATTGGATGAGTTTGATAAGTCTTTAGAGATTGGCTTTGACGACGATATGGAAGATATTATCCACCATATTCCTACAGATATCAAAAAAATATTGACCTCTGCAACTCAAGAAGTAAAGGTTCCTAAATTTGTTGATTTCAAGAAACCCGTTGAGGTCAATTATCTTGGTGAAGGTGAATCTAAACTGACGCTTAAAGCAATCATATCTCCCGAAAAAGATAAATTGAACACGCTCTTACACTCACTTGCTCATATAGGTAATCAACCTGGTATTATCTTTTGTAATTTTAGAAATTCGATAGAACGAGTTAGTGATTTTTTGCATGATAATAATATTGACCATGGTTGTTTTCACGGAGGGATGGAACAGCAAGATAGAGAGCGTGCCTTAATCAAGTTTCGAAATGGCACCCAACAGATTATAGTGGCTACAGATTTGGCTGCTAGAGGAATTGATATTCCTGAAATAAAGTTTATTATTCATTATCACTTGCCTGTCAAGGAGCATGAGTTCACGCACCGAAACGGTCGAACGGCTAGAATGCATAATAATGGTACAGCCTATGTATTGCAATGGAAAGAAGAACCCTTGCCTGATTTCATTAAAGATCCAGCAATAGAAGAGCTTCATGTAGCCTCTTTGCCTAGCCCTACCAAATGGGATACCTTATTTATATCTGGAGGTAGAAAAGATAAAATTTCAAAAGGAGATATTGCAGGAACGTTTATGAAAAAAGGTGGCTTAAACAAAGATGAGTTAGGCTTAATCGAAATCAAGCAAGATTGTGCTTTTGTAGCTGTAGCCAAATCTAAAACAAAGCACCTTATAGACTCTTTTAATAACAGTAGAATCAAAAAACGTAAAGTCCGTATTTATAGTATATAATTGAGAACAGCAGATAACTGATATTTAGATAAAATATCAGTTATCTGCTATCTTTTGCTATTAAGCTATCAACAGCTACCACATTCGCAACAACTAGCACAATCACAACAGCCCCCACACTCTCCGCATTCGCAGCAGCTTCCACACTCACATCCACCTTCTGCTGCACAACATCCAGATCCACCTTCTGCTGCACAACATCCAGATCCACCTTCAGAAGCGCAGCAACCTCCTTCTGAAGAAGAACAGCAACTCCCTTTAGAACAATTCGTCTTACAGCAGCTAGTCCAACTACTACAACAATCAGTAAGAAAACAAACTCCTTCATTTACACTACTACATTCAATACCACTACAACAATCTATGCAACAATAATTGCTGCAAAAATTCGACCCTCGTCTTTTAACCTTCTTTTTTTTCTTCTTCTTGACTTCAAAAGTTTGCTCATCATCCAACAGTGAGTTTTCATCACCAAATCTAAAAATTGTTTTCCAAAGCTTTTTCCATTCCCATTGTGTTTGACCATTTTCTTGGGGCATTTGTCCAGCTACAGCGGGCACCAAAAACACAGACCAAGCCACCAAAAAATATTTGATAGAAGAAAATAAACCTTCTGTATCACAGGTAATTTGATTAGCAAATTCTTTTGATTTTTGCCAACGATAAGTTATCCGTTCTCGCCAAGTAGTAGGAATATAGCGTTTTTGGTATATTCGTAAAGCAATATTAGATTGCAATCTACCTGCATAAAGCTCTTGGTAGGTCAATGGCAACTCCTCTAACTGTTTGATCACCTTATTTTGTTGGGCGAGTAGTAATGTCCGAACGGCATCAAAATCGTTATCTTTCAGCGTTTTTTCGGCATTAAACCAGCTAATCAAAGGATTAAATTGTTTGGTAAAAATATCTTCCTCTAAATCTTCAAAAGCATCTAAAATATACATCAACTTCCCAAAGTTGTATCCTAAGACTTTTGCAGATTCAGGATTTGTTTGTTTGGCCCCATTTTCAAAAATTAAAGCTGTTAGCTCAGAAGTTGGGTTTGCATAATGATCTAGATGTTCCTCTAATGTAGAGGTGCTTGGAATTGCGCCTTTTTCCCGTTCATATTGAGTTGTGATTGGCTCTAAGAATAAATCCTTTGATACCCCCCAAGTTTCAAACTGATCAAAAGCTTTTTGGAAGCTCCCTTTACACAGTCTATTAACTAAAAGCCAACGCCATTTTTTCTGATCTTTTATATTATCATCTACCTTCAATGCACTTAGTACAGTATTAGCAGCAGCAGCATATTCTAAAGAAAAAGGTGTTTGATCTACCTTTTGGGGCATAGTGAAACACTTGTTTATAGCTTGATAAGCAGGTGTCCATCCTTCTAGTTCTTCCTTATTTAATTGAGAAAGCAATTCTGATAAAAATACCGTATCGTAATTCAAAAATAATCTAGCTTTCTGGCTATAATTCTTGCCTATGGCTTTACAAGTGCCACAATAGTGCATACGATGATAGCGATACCATGTGCTTTTTTTCTGGCTACAACAGCCTTTGGGTTGCATTAATCCAAACATAAAAGGGGTTTAGTTTATTTCAAAACAAGTTTAGAGTTCCAATTCTATATCCTCCAAATAGATTTTATCATAAGGATGTGTATATGTATCAAACAACCTATACTGTTTAAGGTATAGCTCTTTGGCTTCTCTGAAATAAGATAAGGCTTTTTCTTGTTCTTTCAACTCTTTAGAGAGTAAACCCAAATAATATTTAGCTTCAGTTAGTTTATTTTCTTTAAGTTGTTTATCCAAAGCTTCTTCTGCTTTGTCAAAATCTCCAAGTTCAAAATAAAGAACACCCAAATGTAGATAATCATAAAGCCCAACTTTTACTTCTAGTTGTTTTTTAATTATTTCTACAGCCTTCTTCTTTTGCCCCAATGCTTTATAACATAAAGCTTTAGCTATGTTCAAATGATAATCTCCATTAGCAGAATAGCCAATATCGTAATCCACTAAACTATCCAATTTTTCTATATCTCGAATAGCCCCTTCATAATCCCTAAAAAACTGGTAACGACACCATCCTCTATAGCCCAAATTTTCAATAGTATTATACTCTACAGCTTTGTCTATCAACTTTTTCCAAGTCAAAAAATCTCCACTCTTCAAGTAAGCTACCGATTTTGCTCTATAAGCATAATCATAAGTAGGATCTATAGCTAAAGACTCATCCAATATCTCTTGAAACTCCTTACTAAACTGATAATGCCCACTAATTTCCATTGATTTTTTACAGGCTTCGCATTTTGTAGTATCGCCATAATACTTAAAAGCCTCACAGTTGGGTTGAGCAGACAAAACAGTAGAAAAAATAAGTATCGTTAATAACAAATAGTGCTTTTTTATCATGGTAAAATTTCTTTTATAGTTCCATCCTCTAACTTGAAGATTAAATACAAATAATAGTCAATAGCAGTTCCTTTGTGTTCTAGAGTTTCCCAACCTTTCAAGGATTTAGTAATCTTCAAAAGTTGTTCTACTACCTTTTTGTCAAACTCAAACTCTTCGTAGTTTTCGTTGGATTGTATAACTCTGAATCTTCCTGCTTCCCCCTTACAGTTGACTATAAATCGTATTCGAATCCAGCCATTTTGTTTTTTACCATTTAGAGGCCTATACTTTTTATTAAAAGTTTCGACCAGTGCCTTCTTTTCGCCTTTGTATCTAAACCCTTTGTGAGTATTGAAATATTGGAAGGCTTCAGCTTCAGTATTACACAGTTCAAACTGTTTTGCATCTTTAGTCAAGTCCTGCTCTATATCGCCTACCCATCGTAGATATTTAGGCTTTTCAATTACCTTCTCTTCTGTCTTGCAGGCTGACAAAAGGCATATGAATATTAGAATATTAAGTGTTCTCATTAAAATATGTTTGCTAATAATTTAGATTAGGTTATTTGCAAATATAGAATTAGAACTCAACTTAACTAACTCTTTAGTTTAACTTTAATACTCGTTAAGATTTCGTTTTTTTAGTATAGAGAATGGCATTGCCCCATTCCTCAATAATATACCTATCAAGACCACATGTCTAAATTCTACCTATTTTAGTAAAAATGGGAGATTCAACAGCTTGTTTTTTACCTTTTGGCCAAAGGTCAGTCAATACTTCTATCAAGTTACTTACAGGATTTTTAGCGTTAGCTTTTTCATAACGTTTCACGCCAGACCATGTATTTAAGTAGCCCTCCAAATCTGACAACTCCCAAAGCATTGGTATAGAAAAAGAAGGTGTATTTACCTCTTCAAAAGGGAATTGAATAGAAGTATAAGCTGTATCTATATGCCTTCGTTCCTCATTCCAGTAAGGCCCAATTATTTGGGTATAAAAATGCTGAATATGCTGATCTATTTCAGGAGATACTTTCAATAATCCGTAGCCCCAAATTGCTAGAATAGATTTAGGTTTTGCTACCCTTTTCACCTCTTCATAAAAAGCCTTAAAATCGAACCAATGAATCGCTTGTGCCACGGTTATCAAACTAAAAGTATTTGCTTCAAAAGTTGTTTTTTCTGCACGGCAAACGCCATAATTAACATTATCTAACTTTGGTGCAGCTTTCAACTGTTGTTCACTAATATCGGTAGCCTCTACATGATCAAAATAAGTGGATAAAACCTTAGCAACCTGCCCATTGCCTGTACCACAATCCCAAACAGCACTAGTATCTACTACTTGTTCTAAAATAAAATCATACAAGTCTTGGGGATAACTTGGTCTAAACTTTTGATATAACTTAGAATCCTCTGAGAAATTATCAATTACTTTCTTCATTTTAATTAATTATTATTGGTATTGCTCTGCAAAAAAGGAGCTAAATCTCTAGTGTAAAAAGGCTCTTGAGGTGACCAAAATATGTATTCTGCGCCTAAATAATCTTTTGCAAAATCACGCAACTGCTCTATACTAAATCTCCTTTTAGTTTTTGGATGAACATGCCTATAATTCCCTTGTTGCACTGCTATTCCTATAATCAAAGAAGTATCTTGATGCATAAAATTGTAAATATTTGCCATCTGCCCTTTTTTGTATGGTAACAAATCTGGGCCTCCCATTGCAATACCTTTTTCTTTTGCATAGCTGTATAGACTATCCAAATAACCATTGTCTGTCCAAGGTAAAAATTCTCCAGGCATAAAATTAGCATATTGCATAGCTACTGAGCTTGAAAAGGCGTTTTTGAGCACTTTCATATTGTGCAAAATAGCCTTCAGATAGGCCTCATAACTAAACCCTTCAGGATGTAAAGGACCATTCCCAAATTCGATAGAAGTTTCTGCTAGGTTAATTCCTTCTATTTTTCCATCAAAAGCTTGACCTAATTTTCTAAGTAACTTATGAAAGCGTCTGCGAACCCTTTTGTCCCAACGTCGAGCAACCCAACCTTCTACTACAGGATGATTCTCATTATTACTTTTAAAAAAGTATTGCGTGGCTACACCTCCTCTAAACCGCTTTTTGGTCAAGAGGTAATCTGGTACATTCACAATACCAGTATCAAAAGAAACATCTTGCAACTGAATAAACAATTTTTTATCCTTCGACTCCAGAAAGGCTAAATCCTGTTCTATCTCAGAAAAATCGAATTTGCCTTTAGACACTTCCAGCTCTGCCCAAGCATATTTTAGTTGTGCTCCTGCTATAGAATCTAGTTGCAAAAAGTAATAGTCTGTTTTGATTCGATCTCGATCTCTATTAAAATAGACATAATGCTGCACATCTTGGGCAGATAAGAATAGAGGGAAACAGAATATGCAGAAAAATTTAAACATAGGTCTATAATCAAAAATAGAGACTACTTTGAGCAGTCTCTATTCACTAGTTGTATATTTTTTAACAAAAAATTGCTTCTAAAACAAAGCATCCACAATAGCTTGAGCTTTATCACCCAAATATGTAGTTTCACTTTTTTCTACATGTGTTAATATAGTTGCTTTTAGGGCAGCAGGAATACTTCCTAAGTCTTGAGGTACTAAGTTCAACACTTCTCCTTCTTCTCTAGAAAAAGCAAATTTTCCATCTGCTACTGTAAATTTAACAGATGAAGAAGGTAAGCCATCTAAAGGTGCTAATTCTACCTCTATAGTGCTTCCTTTTTCTTTAGTTACCTTATAAGTAAATGCTTCTTCTTTTTGTTCTGAAATCAGTAAAACACCACGTTCTGTGACTATTGCAGAGAATACAGCTAAAGATTCTTTGATTTTGTCAGCAAATTTAGGAGGTGCTGCACTCAATTTTTTACTATCAATGCTCTTAAACTTCCAAAGTGTTCCAAACAATTTGCTTGCAGCAGAAGTAGCATTAGCGGCAAAAGCACCTTCATATTTACCTAATACAGATTCTTGTATTTCTTGTACATAAGCTCCTAAGTTCTCTTCTATATAAGCCTTAGCTTTAGGATGTTTAGAGAGTCTAGCTGCTTTCATAAACTTATAGGCAGACTCCATATTTCCTTGCTTGTGATAAACTACCCCCAAACCATAAAAGCCTTCTCTTTTGCCCATTCCACTTTTAGCCAGTTTCATAAAGATAGGCTCAGCTTCATCCCATCTACTCAATTCAGCTAAAACTAATCCTTTTTGGGCTAAAACAGGTCTTTCCAACACCTCATCTCCTGCAATAATACCTAAAGCTTTATTAAGGTCATCAAGTGCATTTTCATTTTGGCCTAGCTGCATTTTAGAATCTGCTCTCCATATATAAGCATCAATATCTTCTCCATTTTCTTCCACACACTTATCAAAGTTTTCTAAGGCTCCATTGTAGTCTTTTTCTGAAAACAAGGCTTGCCCCAAAGGTCTATACAAGGTTGAATCAGCATCTTCTGTCAAACTTGCAGCTTTGCTCAACTGTTCAGCTGCTTCTGCAAATTTAGATCGATCTAATAGCTCTTTTCCATAGTTATAACGGTAAGTAAATACCTCTGGACTGTGCTTAATCAAGTCTTGATATAAACTATCTGCCTCTGATGATCTTCCTAACCAATTTAAGGCACTAATTTTCATTACAGTTTCGTCTTCATTAAACTCACCACTAGCACCTCTATCCAAATCATCTAGCGCCAGTTGCCATTGCTCTCCTTCGATATGAGCAGCAGCTCTATCTATATAGTTTTGTTTATTTTCTGGGTCTAAACCTATTGCTTTATCAAAATATTCAATAGCTGCTTGCCCATCACTTACTTCATATATTTCATAACGCCCCAATCCCGCAATTGCTATTGCATTATCTTCATCTTGCTTCAATACTTTTCGGTACACTAAACGAGCATCTGCCAACAAGCCCTGCTCCTCCTTTATTTGGCCAAACTTTACTTTGGCTTCTACATTCTCATCATCTAACTCTATCCCTTTGGCCAAACAAAGCTCTATAGATCCATAGTTAGGAGTCTCGGCATTTCCAAGTGCATCTGCCAAAAATAAATAGCCTAATGCTTCTTCTGGATACTGTTCTACAGCCTGTCTTGCTAGGCTTTCGAAGGTTTCATTATTATTGCTATTTTTAGCAGTTTCAAGTTCTGCAATAAGTTGCTCCTTATCCATAATAAGTTCAGATTTTTAATGGTTTTAATAGATGTTCTTAAATATAGTAATTTCTGTTGAATTGATTTATAAAAATGTCTTTATTCCTAAAGAAGAAATAAAGGCACTAAATGAAATATCTTATTCTAAGAAATTAATGCATTTGACTGAGTTTGACTCAAAAGCACTTCAGTATATTGCTAAAAGAACACCAAAAACAGGCATTAACTCTCAGCACAATTAATCATCCATTGTATCCCAAACTTATCGATCAAAGACCCAAAATAAGATCCCCAAAAGGTTTTATTAAGAGGCATGGTAATATTACCTTCTGTTCCAAGAAGCTCAAATAAACGTTCTGCTTCTGCAACCTCATTGGTATTAATAGAAATAGAAAAATTGGTTCCTACAATAGAAGCTTTACCAAACGAATCGGAACTATCACTGCCCATCAACACAGCTGTTTCGCCTATAGGCAAAGAGACATGCATCACCTTTTGTTTTTCGCTCTCTGGGACATTGTATTCTGAAGGCATCTCATCAAAATATCCTAAATAAGTAAACTCTCCTCCAAATATGGATTTATAAAAAGTAAAAGCCTCTTCACAGTTTCCATTAAAAATTAAATATGGATTGATTGTGGTCATATTTTAGGTTTTTAGCTTGAAGAATGAATTGATAAGACTGAAATACTACCAGCTGAAGTCTGGTAGGTTAAAAATTAGGACTATAAGTCCCCTGACTATTCTAAAGAAATATTATTCGAGTTATCACTTTGC
>JAAEPD010000492.1 GCA_024222455.1 Aureispira sp. | reverse complement strand
TCTGCTTGTGGTGGTGGTGGTACTTGTGCTATGTGCTTGTGCCAAGTTGATGAAGGTGGTGGAGATGTATTGCCTACAGAAATGAATCACTTAACTAGAAAAGAAGCTGCTGATAACTGGCGTTTAGCTTGTCAAGTTAAGGTTAGATCTGATATGGACGTTCGTGTTCCTGAAGAAATTTTTGGGATTAAAAAATGGGAATGTGAAGTTATATCTAACTATAACGTAGCAACCTTTATCAAGGAGTTTATTGTAAAACTTCCAGAAGGTGAAACACTTGATTTTGAGGCAGGTGGTTATATTCAAGTTGATGTACCTCCAGTTGAGGTAAATTATAAGGATATGAACATTGATGCGCATCCTAAATATCATGACACTTTAGATAAGTTTCAGAAAGATTGGGACAAGTTTAACTTGTGGCCACTTAAGATGAAAAATCCAGAGACTATCTTCCGTGCATATTCAATGTCTAATCACCCTGCAGAGGGAAATATTGTTTCATTGACTATTCGTATTGCTACACCACCTTGGGATAGAGCTAAAAATACTTGGATGGATGTAAATCCTGGAATTTGTTCATCTTATGTTTTCTCTAGAAAAGTAGGTGACAAGGTTACTATCTCTGGACCTTATGGTGAATTCTTTATCAAGCCAACTAAAGCTGAAATGTTGTATGTTGGTGGTGGTGCAGGAATGGCTCCAATGCGTTCTCACTTATATCACTTGTTCCATACCTTAAGAACAGATAGAAAGGTTACTTTCTTCTATGGTGGTAGAACTAAGCAAGAGCTATTTTATGTAGAGGAGTTTAGAGAAATTGAAAAAGAATTTCCAAACTTTAGGTTTGCTGTAGCGTTGGATAATCCTTTACCAGAAGATAACTGGGTATTGAAAAAAGATTTGGATGATCCAGAAGGTGATGGTTTCAAAGGGTATGTACACAATGTTGTGATAGATGAATTCTTGAGCAAGCATGCTGAACCAGAAGAAATTGAGTTGTACTTCTGTGGACCTCCTATCATGAACCAATGTGTTATTAAAATGGCAGATGATTGGGGTATACCTGAAGAGAATGTTGCATTTGATGACTTTGGAGGATAGATTCCTTCTCAAAGTAAAATATAAAGAAAGAGACCTTACAAATTTTGTAAGGTCTCTTTCTTTATTGTTATCCGTGTTTTGTTAAAATGCTTCTTACACAAGTATTTTATAAAACTTCAGTTATATCATCCACATAAATAGTCATATGAGAGGCGTCGTATACAGCCTTTCCATTCTTTATGACAATTAGCTGTGGCGATTGATGAACAACACCTAGCTGATCAGCTATAGCATTAGACACATTTCTATGTGCGATCAAATCCAAAAAATATGGTGTAACTTGATTGCTCTCAAAATTCCAACCTCGTTCTAACCGATTTTTGGCGGTGCTACTAATAGAACATCGAGTACTATGTTTGAATATGGCTACAGGATGTTGATGCGATTCTTGTAATATATTTTCTAGTTCTTCTATACTAGTTAAGTCTTTCCAGTTCATGAGTACGCTTTAATAAAAGGAATTAATCAATAATCTCTAATGATGGAATGTTCTAAAGCTAAAAATTGTTTAGTATATTGAGCTATAAGTATACAATTTTTTCTTTTTTAATTAAAATTGAATGAGTTTAAAGAATAGATTAGGCAAAATAATAGGCGCTGGATTAGGTTTTGCAGGTGGAGGACCACTTGGAAGCATTTTAGGTTTTGGAATAGGTACAGTCATTGACAAACTGCATGATGATGGTATCTTAATCTGGGATTCAAGTCCATCTAGTGCTAATACAGATTCCGCAGATTTTATATTAAGTGCATTAATTTTGGCTTCAGCAGTGGTCAAATCAGACGGAGAAGTTGAGGATTTGGAGTTGAGTTATATTCGCACATTTTTGGCTGATCAATTTGGCCCTGAGAATATAGTAGATTACTTGCTTATCATGGAAAAAGCGATAGAGCAAGACTTTGATTTGCGTAAAACTACTCACCAAATTAGACAGAGTACAAGTTACGAAACTCGTTTGCAAATCATTTTCTTCTTGTTTGGTATTGCTAATGCTGATTATAATATTGATCCTAGAGAGATAGCAACTATCAAAGTAATTAGTATTCATTTAGGGATAAATGCAAGTGACTATGACTCTATTAAGGCTATGTTCTACAAGGAAATGGATGCCTATTATAAAATATTAGAAACAACTCCTTCCGTTTCTGATGAAGAGATCAAACAAGCTTATCGCCAAATGATGTTAAAATACCACCCAGACAAGGTTATTCATTTGGGCGAAGGTGTACAAAAGGCCGCCAAAGAAAAGTTTCAGAAAGTACAAGAAGCTTATGATGCAATCAAGAAAGAAAGAGGCTTTAGATAAAAATAAAAAAAGGCTGACCTAAAAGGTCAGCCAAACTTAGGTGAATGGGTATTATAGTTTAGTTTTTACAATATTCTCCAGTCCCATTTCCACTATAAGTAATATTGCTTTCAGATACCACAGCGTCTTTATGGCTACTTAGACCACAATATTTAGAATTTTTTAGGGTACAATTGCTGATGGTTAAGCTTCCATCAAATTCTACCATTACATTAGCTGCAGGAGTAGGATCGTTATCTGTACCCCAACCACCAGCACCATCTATAGTTGTATGGCTAATGCTATGTTGTTGCGCATTATCTATATATACTCCACGCCACAAACCTGTACCACTGCCAATTCCTTTGAAATGGATAGGAGCAGAAGTTGTTCCATCTATTTTAAGTACTCCTTTGTTAGCTCTGATACCTGTCTCATTTGAGAACTCTATAGTTGCACCAGCTTCTATGGTGAGGGTGTTGAGTGCATCCAACTCTATCCATATTGCTTGAGGATCTGTACTAACTGCACGATAATCTAAGACCAATTTATTCCATAGAGCACTAGACGTAATAGCACTTACTGCAACTTGTACAAAGTTTTCAGTATTCCCTGTTAGATTAGAGGCTTTATCAATACTACTTACCTGATTAGCTGTAACATAGATAGGTGCTTTTTGATGAGAGGTGATTGTGTTATTACTGAATGATAGAGTAGTAGCTTTCCACTGAACCCAAAGACCATAACCAGCTCCTTTAGAAAGATTACAGTTACGCATAGTTAAGTTTGCATCACTATGAGCTACATAAACAGTGCTTTTTTCGGTGCCATAACCTGCGTTCTTGATATTCACATATTCTAATACATTATCTCCTTTTCTCAGTTCAAGCACATACCATTCTTCTGTTTGATTTTTCCCTTCTATAATGATGGGCTCAGAAGTTGTGCCACTAGCATTGATTTGACCACCATCATCTACCACTATATAAGCATCTCTTTCCATCCAAATGGTTACACCTGGTTCTATAGTAATATTTTTATTAATAGTTAGTCCACAACCAATAATGTAGTCAACGCCACTTGTGTTGTGATTCTTGAGGGTTGTATTTGAATTGAAGTAGTCACTCGTTTCTGAATCAGAACTACTCGTACAAATTTCTATTGGGCTAGAAGGAGTAGGTGTAGGAGTTGAAGTAGGTTCTTTATCACATGAACTTGATAGAAATATTAAGTAACTTCCAATAAACGTAATAACAAAAAATCGATAATTTAACATAGTTCAGTTTTTTATTTAATTATAAATTTGGGGAGCAAAAGGGGCTTTAACTATTGCCTTGAGCTCAGAACAAAAGTCGTATAGTTTTGTCTAGGGACCAATATGAAAGTTGAGCGCTTGTGAGTTTGTTTTAAGGAGTAAGAATAAAAAAATGAGTATTTAATAGTTTGATTACTATTGGGTTGTGTAAATTTGCTTGTGTGGGATTTGGAAGTCAAAAACAAAAGTGTTTTTTTTGTATTAAATAAAGAACTAGGGCTTGATATACTCATGAAAACAAAAAGAGCTTGAAATCAATAGAACTGTTGCAAATACTATCCAAACAGGAGCAAAAACTGTTGGAATTAGAACTAAAAGGAAAGAAAAAAAATCAGTTAGAAAAAACATATACTGCAATTAAAAAAGCAGCTAAAAAAGGTGTAGAACCTGAAAAGGAGCAATTGTATAAAGCTGTTTTTTCTGAAAAATTTACGACTAAAAAAGATTATCGTCTTCGACATGAATTGCGTGTACTCAATGAGTTTGTTGAAGACTTTTTGGTACGTCAACAATTTTTGAAAAAATACAAGCAAGAAGAGTATAAGAGTGATCTAAGACTATTGGTCTATTATAGAGAAAAAAAAGCTTATGACTTGTATGAAAAACAATGGAATAAGACTTATAAACGATCAAGTGCCCATGATCGGTTTAGTGAAATGAGAGCACTTTTAGAAATGAATTTTTCCGTTTGGTATGCAAGGGTTCGGGAGGATTCTATTCGTATGCTAGATAAAATGCGTAAGAGTACAGACGAAATGGTCAGTTGTGCAGAGAATGCAGCAATTGAGGAGTTTTTGAAAACACAACAGTTGGCTGCTTTTACAGAAGCTATTTTTAAACAAATTCAGCCAAAGAGGGTATTAACACTGCCTAAAGTACCTTTAGTCTCAACTAAAGAGGTGGAAGAGTTACCTGTTGTTAGTCAGTTTTTACACCATATTATAGGTCAGTATACTAAAGCTGGAGTAGAAAAAATTGAACATATCAAAAAAGCATTAGAACTAGCTGACGCAGTGGATAAACTTCGTCCCAATAGATATCAGCTCAATACTAAAGTTACCCTATTAGGGCATTTAGCCATAGAGCATTCTATTTATAATGATAATGTTGCTGCTGCAGAAGTTTATGAAACTTTACTGCCTTTGGCATTGGACGGAAATGTGCAAAACTTACCAGTTATCTTGCATAATTTTATGATGAATAGTTTGCACTTAAAAAACTATGAGAAAGTAATAGGGTTATATGAGAACCATTCCGAAGTGATAGACTCTATGCCACAGATAAAACGAGTGACTATATTTAGTCGTTGTTGGGCCTATTTGTTTTTGGGAAAAGGAGGACAGGCTTTAGATTTGCTTAATACATTGCAGCTGTCTAAGTTTGGTGAAAAGGACTATTATTATGCTCGAATGTTATATATTGCCTTGTATTGCGAGACAGATGATTGGGAAAGTGCAGAACGAGAGTTAACAAACACCTACCAAGCTATGCATTACAAAGAGTTGCAGAATCCAGTATTTAAGACTCAATTAGATTGTTATAAGTGGTTGTTGAAAATAATGATGGAGCCCTCTAAAACACAACGTAAAGAAGAGATAGAAGGCCTAAAAAAACATATGCAAAAGATAGTAAAAGGGAACCCTAGTGCTTATAGCATGTTACTAAAATGGGTAGATAGCTACCTAGAAAAATTGGGCTAAGGCTACTTCTTTTTAGTAGTTTTTTTCTTCTTTTTCTTGGGGGCCACTTTTTCTTTAGGAGGATTCATTTTTAATGCCTTTCGGATATCTCCTTCGTTATGATAAAAGCTCAAGAAATCACCAAAAAACTTTCGGGTAACGTCTGGTTTAGAGATTAGGTTTACATTTTTATTAGGATCAACCATTAATACTCCAATGCCTCGAGCCTCGCATATTTTGAAGAGGTTATGACGTTTTTTAGCGTCAATCATATCAAAAGCATCTTCAGATAGACTTAGCCATTTTTCATTGCCAGGATATTGGAATACTTGATGAATAACTTCCATTTCTTGGTACTTATGACTATTTCTAAATAGAAATGCGTGGATAAAACTAGCTAGTGCCCATACTCCAAAAGGTATCAACATTCGAATATAACCAGCACCAACCCAACGCCAAGCTACAAATAAAGATCCCGAACCTAATGAGATTAGGAAGCCTTTCCAAATGCTATCACGTATCCAAAGTTTGTCTACTCTATAAGGTTTTAATGCAGGCAATGTCTTATGCGATTTGGCTTCCATAGAGATAACATAGGCCTTCTTTGCATTGAGCTTGTAAGCCAATAGGCCATCCGCTCGCTTCATCCCATACTTCTTCTTAGTGCGCTCTTCTATATTTGCGAAGATATTGCGTTGGTTGTGTTTAATCTTATAATACTGTTCCATGTACTTGAGTGCAAGATCTTGTACAGTACGTTCTATCAAGCGTGGTTTTTTGGTCTTCTTGGCCATGAATTTGGTAAATAACTTTTGAGAATGGTTAGCAAATGATACTTATCAATAATATAAATTGATAATGCTGCTAGGTAGGTCATCAGCAGAGTCAAGTTACTGATAATAGACAAGATAGTTATATTATTTGAATTAGCTAGAAAACAGAAAGGGTTTTATCTTGAATTAGGGCATGATGGCGAGTCTGTATTACAAAATAAAAGTTTTATCTTCGAGCCTTGATTATTGAGAGTTTGTGAGTGATTAGTATTTAGAGGCAGTTTGGAACTCTTGTTTATAGAATAAATTAGTATGATTAAAGAAATAGAAATAGCTCTAAGCCCGAAGGATGCTGCTGATGAGCAAAAGCAGCGAGAAGCAACCTTGTCTAAATTAGGATTGACAGATTTGGATAATATCTATGTAAGAGTAGATAGACGATCTATAGATGCAAGAGGAAGGCAACCTTTGGTGCGTTTGCGTATGAAGGTGTATATAGATGAAGCCCCTGTGGAGGCTCCTAAATTTTTAGATCTTTTTGAGGTTGTACCACCCAAACCTAAAGTGGTGATTGTTGGTGCAGGACCAGCAGGTTATTTTGCTGCTTTGGAGTTAATCGAATTGGGGATAAAGCCAATTATATTAGAACGAGGAAAGGATGTTCAGACTCGTCGTAGAGACTTAAAAGCAATTCAGCAAGATGGGGTAGTTAATCCACATTCTAATTATTGTTTTGGAGAAGGAGGTGCAGGAACATACTCTGATGGTAAGCTCTATACTCGATCTAAAAAACGTGGAAAAATAGAAAAGAGCTTGCGTTTATTGGTAGAGCATGGTGCTGTTTCTGATATTTTGGTGGATGCTCATCCCCATATTGGTTCTAATAAATTGCCTAAGGTTGTTGCTAATATTAGAGAGACTATCTTGAAATATGGTGGGGAAATCCATTTTGATGCTTTTGTAACCGATTTTATGTTGACAGAGACTGCTCAAGGTCGGCAAATAAAGGGTGTTATTACGGAAGATGGTACAGAATACCTCGGTGATGCTGTTATTTTGGCTACTGGGCATTCTGCTCGTGATATTTTCAAACTTTTGCACGATAAAGGCATTTATATAGAGGCCAAACCTTTTGCTTTAGGTGTGCGAATAGAGCATCCTCAAGCATTGATCGATGAGATGCAATACCGCCAGCGTCCAAGGGACCCTCTTTTGCCAGCAGCTAGTTATAGTTTAGTCTGTCAGGTAAAAGAGCGAGGAGTGTTTTCTTTTTGTATGTGTCCAGGAGGGCTTATTGTTCCTGCTGCCACTGCACCAGGGGAGTTGGTTGTCAACGGAATGTCTTTGTCTCGTAGAGATTCTCCATTCTCCAATTCAGGAATGGTTGTAGCAGTAGAGTTGAATGATTTGAAGCAGTATCAAGACTTAAAATTTGAAGGAAGCCAAGATCCTATATTTAATGGGCTTAAGTTTCAGCAGTTGGTGGAGCAGACCCTGTTTAAGCATGGGGATGGTAGCCAAAAAGCGCCTGCACAACGAATAACGGATTTTGTGAAAGGTAAGTTATCTAATTCTTTGCCCGAAACCTCTTATATACCAGGGGTCTATTCTGCTAGAATGGATCAGCTGTTGCCTAATTGGGTGGCTAATCGTTTGCAACAGGGCTTACAGGTGTTTGGACAAAAGAAGAAAGGCTACTTTACAGAAGAAGCTCAGATAGTAGGTACGGAGAGCCGTACAAGTAGTCCTATACGTGTACCAAGATCAAGAGAAACTTTAATGCACGATGGTGTCTATGGCTTGTTTCCTTGTGGGGAAGGTGCTGGTTATGCAGGTGGAATTATTTCAGCTGCAATGGATGGACAGAATGTGGCTAGGGCCATAAAAAAGATATTAAGATAGCTTCTTTATGCATTAACTTTAGCCCAGCTGTTTAACTTTTGTTCTTATAGGTTTATCCTTATCAATGGAAAGTATTTTTAGCTGATTTAGGCTGTTTAAATCTTCTAAATCTTGGGTTATTTTATTTCCAGAGATATAAAGTTCTCTTAGGCTTTGCAATCCTTTGATCCACTTAGGAAGAACTAATAAACCAATATCTCGGATGTCTAAAAGTCTCAAGTCTTTTAAGTTTCCTATTGCATTAGGCAATGCCATCAAGTTATTTTGAGATAACCGGAGGTTTTTGAGTAGGACTAATTTAGAAATAGATTCTGGGAGTTTTGTTAGTGCGTTTTTAGAGATTTCTAATGCATGCAAGTTGACTAAACTCAGAAGCTCTTCTGGAAAATTTTCAAAGCGGTTTTGATTGAGTGTTAGCTCTTTTAGTTGTTGTAAGTTTGAAATGCTAGGAGGTAATACATTCAGCTTGTTTTTTGATATAGAAAATGCTCTTAACATGGCTAACCCCCCAATACTATCAGGTAGAAAAGAGAGTTTGTTATTAGATACATTTAAGGAGGTTAAATGTTGAAGAGAGCCGATAGATTCAGGTAAACTACTCAATTTTGCCTTTGCTAGATCTAGCATCCATAAGTTTTGTAGCTGTCCAATTGTGTCTGGTAGCTGAGTCAATCCATTATTTTTTAGCTGCAACTCTTCCAATTTTTGCAGATGACCAATAGATGCAGGTAGACTACTTAGATTGTTTGTACCTAAATGTAGTTTCTTTAGTTCTTGTAGCTGTCCAATAGCTTCAGGCAGGGAGTTTAACTTGTTGTTGTTTAGTATAAACAGCTCTAAATTTTGCAGTTTGATAATCCCTTCTGGTAAACAAGTCAAGTTGTTGAAACTTACCCTTAGTTTTTTGAGTTCTTGTAGCTGTTCGATAGCTTCAGGCAAGGAGTTCAACTTATTGTGGTTTAACTCTAGTACTTTTAAGTTCTGTAATTGCCCTAAAGATTTGGGCAACTGAGTTATATCATTGTTATTTAGGTAGAGTATTTCTAATTGTTTTAAGTTCCCAATGAACTCAGGTAGGGCGCTCAATTTGTTGTTGCTCAAGTTGAGTACGGTCAAATTCTGTAGTTGCTCGATTGCTTCAGGCAACTGAGTCAAGTTATTATTACTTAAGTTTAATTCTGTTATTTGTGTCCAGTTTCCAAAAGACTTTGGTAAGCTACTGATTTGTTGATAAGCTAATCTTAACGTATCTATTTTTAATAGACGGACTGACTTGGGGTAATGTTCAATTTTAGACCAATCTAAGGTTATATCTTGTAAGTTTTGCAGTTGTCCAATAGATTCTGGTAACTGAGTTAAGTCATTGTGGCTTAAGTTTAGACCAGTTATTTGTGTCCAATTTCCAAAAGACTCTGCTAAATTAGTAATGCCTTTAAAAGAGAGTTCAAGGTTACCGAAAGGTATATTTAATTGACTAATAGATTTAGGAAAATGCTCAATTTTAGACCAATCTAAATTTAGATACCCTAAGTTTTGTAGTTGTCCAAAAGATTCTGGCAAACGACTCAAATTGTTGTCTTCTAGATGGAGCGACTCCAATTTTTGCAGTTGTCCGAAAGATTCAGGCAAATTGCTTAATTCGTTATTGTAAAGAAGAAGTCTTTTTAAACTCTGTAATTGTCCAATAGAGTGAGGTAAGCTACTCAATTTATTGTTGCTTAAGTTTAGTTGTTTTATTTGTGTCCAATTTCCAAAAGATTCTGGGAGAGTGGTGATTTGTTGATCATTAAACTCAAGCTTCTTAATATTTAATAGACTAACAGACTTAGGGTAGTCTACTATTTTTGATGAATCTAGTTTTAGGTGAGATAGGTTTTGTAAGAGACCAAAAAACTCAGGTAAACGATCTATCTTTTCATTATACAAATCTAGATATCGAACATCCCATAAATCGGTAGCATTTTGTATTCTTTTTTTTAGTAAATCTTCTAAAGGTCCTATCAGTCGTTGATGATAGCCTAAACTAGCAGCTAGCTTAAGACCAAGGTTTATATTTTCTTCTTGTCCTGAGAAGAGTAGGGCTTTGATTTTTTCGATTTCTTGATCCATAATAAGGAATTGCTGAAAGTTTAATGAAGGAGGGGCTTAATACAAAAAAGTCCCTAGCTTTAGTAAATAAAACTAGGAACTTATATTTCAATTTGTAATTATCTATTCTGGTTTAGGCTTTTTCAGTTCAAAAGTTTCTAAAAACTTAGTTGTGAAATTACCAGACAAAAACTTTTCATCATCCATTAGTTGCTGATGAAATGGTACAGTAGTTTTAACACCCTCTACGATGAATTCATCCAATGCTCTACGCATTTTTTCGATACATTCCTTACGAGTTTGTGCTCTACAAATCAATTTTGCGATCATAGAATCATAATAAGGAGGAATAGTATATCCTGCATATACATGAGTATCAACTCTCACTCCATGTCCTTTAGAACTGTGGAAAGAGGTAATCTTTCCAGGACAAGGCCTAAAGTCGTTAAATGGATCTTCAGCATTGATTCTGCATTCGATAGCATGCATCATTGGATAGTAGTTATCTCCACTGATTTTTTCGCCAGCAGCAATTTTGATTTGCTCACGAATTAAATCATGATCAATCACTTCCTCAGTAACAGTATGCTCTACTTGGATACGAGTATTCATTTCCATAAAGTAGAAATTTCTATGTTTATCCACTAGAAACTCTACAGTACCAACACCCTCATAGTTGATGGCCTTACCTGCATTAATTGCAGCGTCACCCATTCTTTTACGAAGATCCTCATCTAAAAATGGAGAAGGAGATTCTTCTACTAATTTTTGATGACGGCGTTGTATAGAACATTCACGTTCAGATAAGTGACAAACATTGCCATATTGATCGCCTGCTATTTGAATCTCAATGTGGCGAGGTTCTTCCACAAATTTTTCTACATACATACCGTCATTGCCAAAAGCAGCTTTAGCTTCTTGTTGAGCAGCAGTTAGCTGAGATTCTAAATCTTTTGGATCAAAAACAACACGCATACCTTTACCACCACCACCGGCAGTGGCTTTGAGCATAACAGGATAGCCAACTTCTTTACAAACTGTTTCAGCTTCTTTCAAGTCTTTTATCAAACCATCAGAACCTGGAACTACTGGTACATTAGCAGCTATCATAGTTTCTTTGGCAGTTACCTTATCACCCATTTTTCGGATGTGTTCAGGAGTAGGTCCTATAAACTTGACATCAGATTGAGCACAAATTTCTGCAAAATCTGCATTCTCTGCTAAAAAACCATAACCTGGGTGAATAGCATCTGCATTAGTAATTTCTACAGCTGCCATAATACCTGGTATATTTAGGTAAGATTGAGCACTAGCTGGAGGTCCTATACAAACAGCTTCATCTGCAAAACGTACATGTAAGCTATCTCTATCTGCCGTAGAATAAATTGCTACAGTTTTGATCCCCATTTCCTTACAGGTGCGAATCACACGGAGAGCAATCTCTCCACGATTAGCTATTAATACTTTTTTAAACATGATTAATAATTTTTTTATTTCAATGTATTATTAGCTTCTTGAAGAACGCTATCTAAAGCCTCTATCAAGTACTAAGCTATTGAAAAATAATAATGATTAATAAGTAATTAATTAGGCTAAAGGATCTACTAAGAATAATACTTGATCATATTCTGTAGGGCTAGCATCTTCTACTAATACCTTTACAATACGACCAGAAACTTCTGCTTTCACCTCATTGAATAGTTTCATTGCTTCTATCAAGCAAACGGTATCGTCTGGACCAATTACATCACCAACTTTTACAAATGGTGGTTTGTCTGGAGTCGAAGAACGATAGAAAGTACCAATCATTGGTGACTTGATTTCGATGTAGTTAGAAGTGTCTTCTTCTTCTTCTTTTGCTACAGGAGTACTTTGAAGTGCTTCATTGTTTGCAACAGGTGCTTGTACATTAGCTACAGGAGCCATTTGCATAGGTTGCTGCATATTGCCTATAGTAGTACCCATAGGTTGCACAATTACTTCAGTGTTTTTAGTAAATTCTTTGGCTCTGATAGAGACCTTCATGTTTTCATTTTCATATTTGAATTCACCTACACCACTTCCTTGAATAAGCTTGATCAGCTCTTTTATTTGATCAAATTCCATAAGAACTAAGTATTTATTAGTATAGAAAAGGATTTTAAATTGGTTCAAAGACTAGCCTTGTTCCAATCTATAAGTTTTATAGTCTTGTTATTTTTTTACACGTTCGACATAAGCACCACTGCTTGTGTCAATTTTTATCAAATCGCCTTCTTTGATAAAAAGAGGTACACGTATTTCTGCTCCAGTTTCTACCTTTGCAGGAGTCAATGTATTAGTAGCGGTATCACCTTTTAGACCAGGTTCTACATATGTAATTGCTAATGTAACATATTGAGGTAGCTCACAAGCTAAAAGAATTTCTTTTTCAGCATGAAAAAGTGCTTCTATCTCTTGGCCTTCTTTCATCAAGTGACTGTTGTCTAACATTGACTTGATAACATCAATTTGCTCAAAAGTTTCGTTGTTCATGAAATAAAAACGGTCTTCATCATCATATAGATATTGATAATTTCTACGTTCTACACGAACATCTTCTATTTTGTGTCCTGCCTGAAAAGTATTGTCAACTACTTTACCTGTAGTTAAACTCTTAAGTTTGGTACGCACGAAAGCGTTACCTTTACCGGGTTTTACATGCAAGAATTCTACAACAATATAAGTGTTGCCGTTGAACTCTAGACACATTCCTTTACGGATGTCTGATGTAGTTGCCATTTTTTTCTATTTTTGGATAACTAAAAAATTTGGGACAAATATAAGAATTGATTTGATATTTATCTTGTAGAACTAGGAAACAATAATAATTTACTGAAAAGAGCATTGCGCAGAATCCTAATATGAAAAACTCCATTTTGGTGTATACACCTATAATTCAACCACGTATTCGTTATGTTTTCGAGTTGGTTTTAGGTGATTTATTGCTGTTTGATAATATCATTTTTACAGAAGTTTTAGATGATTTTATAAGTTCTGAAGAACTTAAAATTAATTATAGCCAATATTATATAGATAATATTCCCTTTGTAGTACCTAGTGGGTTGTTGAGTGAAGAGGGGGTTCAGACTCAAGATTTAGTTTTTGAAACTTATAGAACATTGCCTTATGCATTTGGTCAAGAAAAGGCCAAGGCTAGTTTGCCTTTTGATCTCTTTTCTTTTCTGTTTTATCTGGTGAGTAGATATGAAGAGTATTTGCCCTTTGAGGCAGATGAACATGGGCGGTTTACAGCTCTAAGAAGTATTGCTTATCAGCAAGGATTCTTACATTTGCCAGTTGTTGATCTGTGGACTTTAGAGCTTAAAAAGATATTGTTGGAACATTATCCTAATTTAAAACTTCCTGAACAGCAGTACCAATTTACACCTACTTATGATATTGATTATGCTTATGCCTTTAAGTATAAGAGTGCTTGGCGACAAACAGGTGCTTTTTTTAGGAGTTTGCTTAAAGGAGATGGTGAAGATTTAAAATTGAGGTTAGGGACCTTTCTCCATCTGAGGAAAGATCCTTTTTATACCTTTGGCTATATGTTGGATTTGGATAAACGGTTTGACTTGAATCCAATTTATTTTTTGCATATAGGTGATAATGGCCCTTATGACAAGAATATTCGATATACTTCTAAAGGGTATAAAGGTATGGTGGAGTTCTTATTATCTGCAAAGGTACCAATAGGTATTCATCCTTCTTATGAGTCGAATAGGAATTTCAAAAAAGTAGAAGAGGAAATATTGCGATTGTCTAATTATACTAAACAATCCATAACTAAGAGTAGGCAACATTATGTAAAGGTTCATCAGCCTCAAACTTATCAAAACTTGATAAAACTGGGCATTAAGGAAGATTACTCAATGGGCTATGCTAATCAAAATGGTTTTAGAGCAAGTATAGCTCGCCCATTTAAATGGTACGATTTGGAAAAAGAACAAGCTACCGAATTGATTGTTTATCCATTTCAGTTAATGGATGTCACCTTCAAGAATTATCAGGAGGTATCGCTCTCTGATATTCCTAAGCAAGCTCAACCTATTATAGATGCCACTAAACAAGTAAAGGGCCATTTGATCTGTACTTGGCACAATAGCTCTTTTTGTGAACATTGGACATGGAAAGGTTGGTCGGCAATGTATGAAGAGCTTTTAGTAAAAATGAAATAATGCTTAATTTTTTAAAGATATAGTCCCAAATTAGACAGAGTATATCCTAATGCATTCAAAACTTAGTCATCACAAAGGATTTTGACTTCTACACGACGATTTTCTGGGCCTCCTTTTGGGTTTACAGGTTGTTCTGAACCAAAGTATTCATATTTTACACGGTACTTACGCAAACCTCTGTCTACTAACCAAAGCTGCAGTTTTTCTACACGTTGTTTAGATAAGTCCATATTGCGTTGGGCTTCTCCAAAAATATCAGTGTGTCCATAAAGTATAAGTGTAGCATCAGGATCAATTTTTAGATATTGATGCAACATATTAAGCGATCGTTCTGCTAAGGTTGTATTTTCGAATCGAGTAGAATTATCTTTGAACTGAATATTGTTGAGCCTAAAAATTTTATTACATTCAATATCTTTAGAGCTATTGAGTATAGGTGTTTTTTCAGAGTTATTATCTTCTGTTTTAGGGTCAGGAGCATTTTCTTCTATATTGTCACCAATACTTTGTTCCAAGTAAGGATCGATAGGGCTAGTTTTATTAGCTGAAGATCCAAATGTTTTTAGGTGAATTTCAAAAAAATTCCAATGGCCATCTGCATATTTGTTTTCAATACCTTCTAGTATATTTACTTTTTTGACATGGGATGGGAGTGACTTGAAATGGATTTCACAGCTAAATTTTTCATGAGAGCGTTTACTTTTTTTAAGATCAAGAAAGACCTTATCTTTAGAATAACGTAAACGAGACTTTATTTCCTTATTGTTATGCTTAACATGGCGAATCTCAAGCATCTCATAGGCCTTATTGGTTGTAGGGTCTTTGAGTACCCAAGAGTTAGTTTCTCCTGGAGGTAGGAAGGATACTGTTTGTACCCATCCAGTATTGTTGCGAGAAAATTCCAACTCTACATGAAAAATAGTTCGTTTTTCGTAGTATTGAATTTTAGTGAGTTTATAATTTTTTCGCCACTGAAGATAAGAAGGATTGTTTTCTGTATGGAGTTCTTTACCATACTTTTGAGCTATATTGTTACCTATGGTAACCAAGCTTATAAGGGAAATGATGAACAGTCTAAAAATTAGCATAAGTATTAAAGCGTTTTTTTGTATACAATACCTCAATAATAGAACGAAATTGTATGCAAAGTTGGTGTCCCTAAAACTTAAAAGTACAAATTAATTTTTGCAAATCATTAGAAGTTATAGGCTTGGTTAAATAATCATTCATACCAATATCAAAGCATTTTTCTTTGTCGCTTTTGAGTGTATTAGCAGTAATTGCTATTATTTTGGGACAATTATTATGCCCATTATTAGAATGATATTTCATTATTTCCGTACTGGCCTCAAATCCATCCATGACAGGCATTTGGAGATCCATTAATATTAATTGATAAGCATTAGTTTGAGCTTTTTCTACAGCTTCTTGTCCGTTATTAGCTGTATCTACAGTGTGTCCTAGTTTGAATAGCATTCTTTCTAATAATTTACGATTCATTTTATCATCATCAACTATTAGTATTTGAGATACAGGGTTGGGTTTTGGTAGTGGTTTGGGGATGTTAGTATTTAAATGCAAGGCTTTTTGTATACACTTGTAGAGGTTTTGGTAACGTAATGGAGTTAGCAAACAATCAGTATAGCGCTCTAGCTCTTTTTTGTCTAACGTTTTATTGCTAGAACGAATTAGTATAAGTGGAAGATCAGCAAATACAGTATTGAGCATCTCTGGATCTAAAGAAGGTGTTTTGCAGTCTAATAAGACTATGTTTATAGTAGTGTTAGGACTAAGAGTAGTTATTTGATCAAAAGACTCTATCCAATGGATTTGAGCGCCTTGTGGGATTAACCAATTTTTTATGATCTTGACTAAGGTTGGATGAGGGCTTACTAAAACTATATTTTTCCCCTTAAATAAGTCAGATTGAGACTGGGGCGAATTTCTAGATTCAAGCTCAAGAGGAACTCTAAATGAGAAAGCACTGCCTTTGCCTACTTGACTCTGGACAGTGATTTTACCACCTAATAAGGTGACGAATTTTTTGGAAATAGCTAAACCTAAGCCTGTACCTCCAAACTGACGGGTGTTGGAGCCATCTATTTGAATAAATGGTTTGAACAAAGTGCCCAGCTTTTCTTCTGGAATTCCCATGCCTGTGTCTACAACACTAAAGTCTAATTGTTTATTTTTTAATTGTTTTACACGAACGATAACTTCACCTGTTTTTGTGAATTTGATTGCATTATTGGTTAGGTTAGATAGTACACGTTCAATTTTGCTCAAATCGCCATTATAACTATAGTTATTTACAGATGGATCTATGTCATAGAGCAAGTATAATCCTTTTTGAGCAGCTTCATGAGCACTAACAACCAAAACTCGCTCTACCATTTCTTGAACCAGAAAAGTGCTGTTGTTGATTTGTGTTAGGCTGTTTTCAATATTAGAAAAATCTAAAATCTCATTGACTATATTGAGTAATCGCTCACTGCTGAGTTGTATAGATTGGATATACTCTCGTTGTTCTCTATTGGTAGGTGTTTGCTCCAATAAACTAAGCATGCCAACAATCCCATTCATAGGGGTGCGAAGTTCATGGTTGACATTAGAAATAAATTGTGCTTTAATTGAATTAGCTTGCTCTAATTCTTGATGTTGTTGGGATACTTTCTCTTGTTCTACTCTAAACTTTGTTTTTAGCATTCCGTAAGTAACACCAATTATAGTAGTGCTAAGGATAGTACCAATCGTGAAGTCTATATATTTGCTGTTGATGGAGGTGTATGGAGTTATCCAATCACTTAAGTATATATCAGCTAAAACTAATAATAAAAAGAAGGTAGACAGTGTGAGTACAACATTATAGTGATTGGGGTGGGGGGATATTACAATGAATATAACTACAGCTGAAGGGAATAGGCCTATTATTGTACCATTAACACCTCCACTTATGAACCAAGAAATTCCGATTATGAGTAGGACACTTATTTTGAAAGGTAATATAATTGGGGAAAATATCTTTTTGAACCTAGATAAATAGTAAAATAGGCTTAATGCTAAAATACAGGAAATAGTAGTAAGCAACATTCCAATAAAAACACTTTGGACCCAGATAATAGGTAGATATAAAAATGCGGTGACAGTACTACATAGTAATACTGCATTGAGAGCTCTATGCTCTAATGCAAATTTAGAATCTCCAATTATATGATCAATTAGTCTAGTCACTAAAAAGTATAAATCAGCTTATCTATTTATAAATTATTAAATAATCACTACCCACTAACATAGCAATCCTAATCTAAGCAGCATTTCGTGAATGCTTAGATGGATTTTTAATAAGATGAGTGATAGTTAATGGATGACTTATTTAGTCCAAAAATTATGCAAGTTTAGGATGGATAAGGACTTTTGACTTAATTGCTTGAAAAACAGCTGTGAAATAGGTTGGATTACAAAAAGAAAAACTTATGCTGTTCTTAAAATAGGAACAAATTCCCAAAATGATACAATCTTATTTTCTATAAGAGTTTATTTTCTAATAGATAATTAACCTTAAACAAGGTTAAAACAGATAATGAATCTGTGATTTTTCCATCAAGACACATCTGGAAAGCTTCTTGAAAAGGGAGTTTCCTCAGTTTTAAATCTTCAGTATCTTCTGGACTTGCTTGCCCTATAGTGAGATCTTGAGCAATGAAGGAATAGCCAACCTCATCTGTAACTGAATTAGAGATGTGAGTTTTTAGGATTTTGGTCCATTTTTGTGCTTCTAAACCTGTTTCTTCTTGGAGTTCCCTTTTTGCAGAAGTCAGAATGTCTTCGCTAGCAATAGGGCAACCACCTTCAGGAATCTCCCAACTGTATTCGTTTAGGCTATATCTATATTGCCCCACTAGCCAAGTATTCAAATCTTTATCTAAGGGTAGTATGCCCACTGCTATATTCTTGAAACTAACCACCCCATAGATACCTGGATTTCCTGCTGGGTTCAGTACATCGTGCTCTGTAACGTTGATCCAAGGATTATCATAAATTGGCTTAGATTGGAGTGTTTTCCAAGGATTATCCATAGTAGGGATGGTTTAGATTTATTTGGATAAGAGATTCTATTATTCTGCTTCTTTGAGTAGTTGATCTACCAATTTTCGGACACCAGTAGTTGCTTTATCTGCTATGACTTTTAAGTTCGGAATATTGATACTCGCAGGTTTGGGATCTACAAAATATTTGGGCACCTCATCTTTTACATAATGTACCAGACCTGCAGCAGGGTAAACTTGCATAGAAGTGCCAACCACAATACAAATATCTGCTATCATAGAGAGAGGGGTAGCTGCACCAATCATAGGGACTGCTTCTCCAAACCAAACGATATGTGGACGAAGCTGAGAACCTTTTTCGCATTTATCAACAGTCGTAATATCTTTATCCCAATCGTATATTAAGTTAGAATCAACGGTACTTCTAGCTTTTTTTAGTTCCCCATGCAAGTGCACTATATTGCTAGAACCTGCTCGCTCATGCAGATCATCTACATTTTGAGTGACAATAAATACCTCATATTTTTGTTCCAGTTCGGCCAACGCTATATGAGCTTCGTTGGGTTGCACAGAATGGAGTTGTGCTCTACGTTGATTATAAAAATCTAAGACTAGTGCTTGATCTTTTTCCCAGCCTTCAGGAGAAGCAACAGCCATTACATCATGTCCTTCCCACAAGCCATCAGCATCTCTAAATGTTTGAATTCCACTTTCAGCACTAACTCCAGCACCTGTTAAGACTACAATTTTTTTCTTAGCCATGATTGTCAATATTAAGATTAGAAAATACAGCAGCTCCGTTGAGCTGCTCTACAACAAACCCGGTTATTTGCCAATTAGTTCTAAAAACTCTTCTTCTGTGAGTACTGTTACCCCCAAATCATTGGCTTTTTTGAGTTTTGAGCCAGCTTTTTCGCCAGCCACCAAATAAGAAAGCTTAGAGCTTACACCACTTGCTGCTTTTCCGCCAGCTTCTTCTACCAATTTTTTAGCTTGGGCACGTTTGAGTGTAGGCAAGGAGCCTGTAAACAAGACTGTTTTGTTGGCCAAAGGAGCATTTTCGTCAACGATCTTTTTCTTTTCTGATTCTAAACGTTTGGTATTGACACCTAATTCTGCAAATTTATCGAGCAGCTTGATAAGCGTCTCATCCAAAAAAGTAGTGTAAAGCTGTTGAGCAGCTTTAGGGCCAATATCACTCAAGCTGATTAAATCCTCTTCTTTCCAATCTTTCAAATCTCGGATGTCTTCAACCTCAGCTATCAAGATTTTAGAATTGGTACGTCCTATATGTCGAATCCCAAAACCATAGAGTAATCTAGATGCAGGGGTGTTTTTAGATTCATCTATAGCTTTACGAAGTTTTTCTGCTGAACGCTCTCCAAAACCTTCTAACTCTGCTATTTTAGCATAATCTAGTTGGTAAATATCAGCTGGGCTAGATAACCAACCTTCTTTATAAAAACGTTCAATATAAGCTTCTCCAAAACCATCAATATTCATAGCATCTTTAGATACAAAATGAATAAGATTGCCAATAACCTGAGCTTCACATCCCATTGTATTGGGACAACGCCAAACAGCTTCACCTTCTGGTCTAGTTAGTTCTGTTTTGCAAACAGGACAATTGCTAGGGTAGACAACTGCTTTTTCGCTACCATCACGCAAGTCTTCCATTGCTTTTACAATATAGGGAATCACATCACCTGCACGTTCTACCAAAACAGTATCACCAACATGGATATCTTTTTCCTTTATTTGGTCAGCATTATGTAGAGACACAGAGGAGATAGTCACGCCCGCTAATTCTACAGGCTCTAGTTTGGCAACAGGTGTGACTGCACCAGTACGACCTACTTGATAATCTATATCAATCAATTTTGTGGTAGCTTGCTTTGCTTTGAACTTGTAAGCAATTGCCCAACGAGGGTGATGACTAGTATAGCCACAAAGCTCTTGCAGTGCTAGAGGATTAGTTTTAATTACCATTCCATCTATTTCATAAGCATACTCTTCTCGTTGTGCTTCCCAGTTTTGGCAATATTCGTGTACTTCACCTACACCCTTACACACTTTTCGTTCCTGAGGAAGTTTAGGTACTTTAAATCCTAGTTTTTCAAGCGTTTGAATAGTCTCATCATGTGTAGTGAATTGATTTAGAACATCAGTGCCTGCCTCATTTACGGCAAATCCCATTTGGTAGATAAAGGCATCTAATGCACGTTCTCTTACCTGTTTAGGATCTTTCATGCGAAGGCCACCTGTAGCAGCATTTCTAGGGTTGGCAAATAGAGCCTCACCTGCTTTTGCTCGTCTATCGTTTACTTTTTCGAATAAGTCTTTGCGGATAAGAACCTCTCCACGAAGTTCTACTTTTTGAATGCCATAATCCGAAAATTTAGCACTCAAAGGAATAGCTCCAATCACCTTTGCATTGTTGGTTATTTCTTCACCTTGAGCCCCATTTCCACGGGTAGCTGCTCGTACTAATTGATCGTTTTCATAAACCAATACGATAGTACCTCCATCAAATTTAGGCTCTACACAATAGTCAATGCTTAAATCCTCTTCTGCGTTTACTAGTTTTTTGACACGTTTATCAAATTCAAAAATGTCCTCCGCATTATAAGAGTTGTCTAAAGATAGCATGGGTGTGAGGTGAGTAACCGTAGCAAAATCAGAGGTTAAATCATTCGAAACCCGTTGTGTAGGTGAATCTGGAGTGATCAACTCAGGAAATTTATCTTCTATAGCTTCTAGGAGCTTAAATAAACTATCGTATTCAAAGTCACTAATAATAGGCTGATCTAGGACATAGTAGCGCCATTCGTGATAGCGGATAAGTGCCTGTAGGTCCAAACTCATGTTTTTAGCTTGTGCTAGAGCCTCAGGACAGGCAGCTTTGAATAATTCTTTAGATTGCTTAAATAACTGTTGTTGTTGTTTGGTATTGTACATACTCAATGTTGTGAATGGGTAAATAAAAAACACAGCATTAAATCATTTAATTAATGATTTAATGCTGTAAAGTGAGTAGGTATAAGTCAAGTTGTCTTGAGAGTTCTACAAATCTATTTGAAAACATTATTCAGTGCATTAGGGCACTGTTTAACGACTTCTTGTTTGATTCGTTGAATATAATATTCTTTTTCGTAGGTGCTGAGGTTGTTAGTATAAGTTTTGAATTCCTGAGAAAAACATTGGTTTAAATCACTAGAATATTCAAAATCCTCTTTACTATAAATCAATTTTGCAGGACTGGCCTCAGAACTACAAGTACAGAATTTGTTTGCTAAGCTGCTTACAGGTACTTTTTCGTAAAAAACAAGAAAGTATAGTAGCAAAAGAAAGATGATAGTAGTAAGCACGGCTCCAACTATTGTCATTATTTTTTGTCTATCCATAAGCTTTTAAGTATGGCTCGTTTAGGGTGTTGATAAAGTGTGTAAAGGTGCTTGAAAAACTTGTGGAGAATCTAATATTGTCAATCAATACAAAATCTCTTAACAAGTGCTAAGCTCAGTAAACGAAAGGTAAAAATTTATATCGGTATTGAAAAATTATAGCTTTTTCTTTTTTATAATTCCAATAAGTTATTCCTGCATTACTCCTCAGTCAGGACTAAATTTGTATTTTTGTGCAACAAAACTAATATCTAGATAATAAGTTACCTTGTTTATAGAATAGAGTATATTTTTAAAACTAAAAAGGTACACTTATCTTATTATACACGCTAACACCTTATGAGAATATATATAATTGTTATAATTACCTTTTTGTGTACAATAGCAAGTCAACTAAAAGGTCAAACTACAACAGATAGTCTTACCCTGCTCAACAGCCAAGTAGATGTCAAAACTAAACTGAAACAGTGGGATAGTTGTTGGATTTATTTAGAGCAATATTATGATGTAGTTCGACAACAAAAAAAACTTGAGCATCTGTTGGAGCTAATGGTAGCTAAGACCAACCAATACTTGCCTAATGATTATTTGCCTAGAAAGGCACAAAAAAAATTCTTGAATTTACAACTTAGGTACTTAGATGAGCATTTTCCTACAGATGAAAAAGCAGCAGAATTAGCTTATCTAAACAAGTTTTACTTTTATGAACACGAGGAGAATCGCCATGCAGATTCGGCCATTTATTATTTATTAGAGCTGAATAAATCAGTAGAAAATAGTAAACATTATGTTTGGGGAGTAAAAGCCAATAGTTATAAGGCTTTGAATACCTATAAAATGGGTAATAAAGAGTTGGCCTTAGAATACTTGACCAAAGCAGAAGAACAAGCTGCATTGCTATCATCAGAAGCATCTGTAGATTTATCTTCATTGTATCAAGCTCAAGGGTATATTTATGCGGTTTTAATGCAAGAGGAAAAAGCTCTAGAGGCCTTTACTAAACATGTTGAACAAGAATTAAAACAACCTAGTGTAGATTCTTTGTTGTTGGGAGAACAGTATAGCAATTTAGCTCGAATTTATACTTCTTTAGGCAATCATACATTAACGATAGTCAACCTAGAAAAAGCAATAGCAATAACTCCAAATCAAGTTATACATAATCTTAAGTTAGCAGAGTATTATTATCGTTTAGGATTAGCGCAAGACTATATTAATATAGATAATACATTGGCTATTGATAATATGTCTAAAAGCCTTCATCTATTAGATAATATAGAGCAGTCTGATGCAAGTATTGAGAAGTTGTATATTGATAATTATCAAGCAATGGCCCAATGTTATATAAGCGACGAGTCTTGGCCTGCTACTCAAAAGGTATTGGATGCTACTAGGGCAATACACAAAAAAAATGCTTACCAAGAAGGCTATACCTATTTTTTGTGGGGAGAATACTTCTACAAGCAAAAGGATTTAGGACAAGCTAAGACTTATGCTACTAAAGCATACCAAAAAACACAGAAAAATTATACAACTAAACATTCTTTTAGAGTGGAGCCTTTACTCCTGTTAGGGCAAATTGCAAATGCAGAAGGGCAACACAAAAAAGCTTTAGATTGGTATCAAGAAGCTTTGAGAGAAGCAACTGTAGGATTTGAGTCAGATGATATGTTTGATAATCCTTCTATGGAGCAAATTGTTTATCCAATGATTGTGTTTGAAATCTTAAAGTTCAAGGTGGAAGCTTTGCTAGATTATGCTAATCAGAAACAACTAAAATTGGAGAGTTGGGAATTACTGGATGAATCAATTTTGGTTGCTTTGGAATTGGAAGAACTTATTCGGGAGTCCTTTAGTCAGGAGTACAGCAAACGTTTGTTATTTAAGCAAACTGCAGCTATTTATGAGTCTGCAATTTATTCGTCAATTCACCTGTACAAATTATCTTCTGAAGATAGTTATTTGCATAAGGCTTTTGAGTTATCCGAAAAAAATAAGGCAGTAATCTTACAACAATCCCTGCAAGAGCATAAGGCGCAAACTTTTGGAGGAGTACCTGATAGCTTGATTGAAAAAGAAAATAGACTACAAAAGCACATAGCCTATTACAAACAAAACCTATTGAACCTAACTATATTAGGAGATTCCTTGAATGTGTATACTTGTAGAGCTCAAGTACTCAAAAAAGAAGAAGAGCTACAAGAACTTAAACATCAATTACGGTCAGATTATTCTAAATATTATGACCTAAAGTATTCTAGAAGTTTAGCTAGTGTCACCGAAATTCAAGAGGTTTTAGATGATTCTACTTGCCTGATGGAGTATTTTTTAGGCAAAGAACTCTTGTATACTTTCGGAATAACTAAGGATAGTTTTTGGTTTAGTCAAGAGAGTATTGTACAAAAATTAAAAGCCAATGTTGAACAGCTTTTGGCAGGAATAGAAAGTTACAAGGAAAGTAGTAATTGGTTGTCTACTGCACATGAGTTGTATGCTCAGTTGATAGCACCTCACCGCAAAAATGGAATCAAACGCCTTTATATTATTCCTGACAATGTCTTATTCCACATTCCTTTTGATGTCTTACTGTGCACCTCTTCGGCTGCCCAAGATTCTCTAAATAGTTTAGATTATTTGTTGAGACACTATGCTATATCTTACAATTATTCTGCGAGAATATGGCTGAATCAATTACAAGATTTAGAGACTGTCAATTATCAGGTGATGGCTATGGCTGCAGATTATAGTTTGGATGTAGATACCACAAGAAAACTGGAACAGTTGCATTTGCGTCAACGTTTAGCCAAGCTGCCTACTGCTGCTAAAGAGTTAGAGTTGTTGGGAGAGCGTTATGATGGGCTTTTTTATGCTGATCGTTATGCTAGTGAGTATTATTTTAAGAAATATCTAGAAAGCTATGGTCTTGCTCACTTAGCTATGTATACAGAGGTGAATAGTTATTATCCTGAATATTCGAGCATAGTTTTTTCGGAGGATGCTTATGAAAAAGAGGATAACTTTTTATATGCTCAGGAGATCAAACAACTGTCCATGCAGCATTTAGCAATGGTGATATTGAGTGCTTCTCAAACAGAAGATAGTCAAGAGCAAATCGGAGAAGGTGTCTTGAGTTTAGGGCGTAATTTTGTCTATGCAGGTGTGCCTAGTTTAGTGATGAATCTTTGGAAACTAAATGACCAAACGAGTTCACAACTCATCCGACGTTTTTATGATAATCTACAAGAAGGAATGCCCAAAGATCAAGCTCTACGCCAAGCTAAATTGGCCTTTTTGGATGAGGCTACAGGTATAGCTATGCACCCTGCATTTTGGGCCAATTATGTACATTTTGGCAACTATGAAAACATTACTATAGAGGAGCCAATCAATAAGATTTGGTGGTTTATTATCCCGATAGGGGCTATGGCTTTGTTGGGCTGGTGGGGACTGCGTGGCTTGCGTCAGCGTAGGCGATTGTAAAATAAGACTTAATGAATTATAGACTAGCAAAAAAAACTGCTATAGCAGTGGCAGAAGAGAATTTTGAAAAGCAATGGGGGAAGGAAGAATTGGGAGTTTTTTATAGTATAGAAGAAAACTTTGGATGGTTATTTTTCTTAGATACAAAGAGTTTTGTGCAAAAGAAAGATTTATATTTCTCCCATGTAGCCATTCAAATTATTCTAGTAGATAAGTATAAAGACAAAGTAATCATAATTAGAGATTCTAATACAATTAAGAATACAGAAACTTTAGTTGGAATGATAAAAGAATATCAAAAACAGAATAACTATATTGATCAAATCAAAAATTTTAAACTATATAAAAGAATGGAAGCAAAACATATGAAAATGATTATGAATCCAGGCTTAAAAGTTCGATGGAATATCTTTTGTAATAAGCTTCTTATATTTTTAAAATTAAGAAAGAAATAGAATGTAAGTTCAAACGGGTGTATTTCAAAGTTTCGGAAGGAAAGGCTAACTTGTTGAAAAAAATCAATTATGGAGAAGAAAGATTTCATAAAAATAGCAGAGGAAAAGTGGCCTGAATTAAGAGCTCTGAAAGCGCTGAAAAATTTCTATGAAT
>JAAEPD010000491.1 GCA_024222455.1 Aureispira sp. | reverse complement strand
TGAATGTTTGGTGTCCAAGAACAGGAAATCGACACCGAAAAACTTCGATGCCGATTTACCGCCTTAGAAAAGCCATTCATTTTGCCCTTACATTTCTATTCTGCAAATGTGCTTTAGAAAATTCGGGATGACTTATGTTTAGTTTTAGATATTCTATCTAACTATTTTAAATCCATTTGTCCTTTCATCATAGCAAAAAACGCTGCATCCGTCATTTGTTTTCTTGCGGTCAACAACTGCTCTGCATCAGCTCCTGCTCTATATCTCAACTGATCACTCCCATCAGTAGCAGCAGTATAAATTACATCGGCTACTAATTCAGGTGTACTCATTTTAGTTGGGTCCATTAACTTTTGGAATGAGCTCATTACGCCACCTACAAACTCATTATACTCCATCAAGGCCTCATCATGCTGAAAATCTAAAGAACGACCTCCAAAATCAGTTGCTACACCACCTGGTTCCACCAATTTAACCTGAACTCCCGTTGCAGCTAATTCATAATGCAACGCTTCACTAAAGCCTTCTACTGCAAACTTAGTAGAATGATACAATGACGTAAGTGGGAAAGTTATTTTACCTCCTACAGATGATACATTGATAAATAGTCCATTTTTATTAGCTCTAAAATGAGGTAAGGCCGCACGAGTTACATCAAAAAGCCCAAAAACATTCACCCCAAACTGCCTAGAGATGCTTTCTCTTTTAGCCGACTCAAAAGTCCCCATTAGGCCATACCCAGCATTATTCAAAACTACATCTATCTTTCCAAAGGTATCAATCCCCTCTTTAATAGATGACTCAATTGAATCTAAATCCAACACATCAAGTTGGGTCACTAATATATTTTCTAACTTGTTAAGTTCTGTTTCCTTTTCAGGGCTTCGCATAGTTGCTACTACATTCCAGCCTTCTTTTTGAAATTTCAATGCAGCTGAGTGCCCTATTCCTGTGCTTGCGCCTGTTATTAATATCGTCTTACTCATTATAATATATTTCTTATTAATTATTTTCTAAATAAGTTTATGATCAACCAAAACCTGAAAAGAATCTTCCATTGTTTTTTGCAGTGGAATGAACTCCATTCCTAATTCCTTTTTGATTTTAGAATTATCTGCCTTCCAAGCTATATTTACATTCTTTTTGATAAATGGTCGAGTAAACAATTTATTAGCCCAAGGCCCTACAATCATCAACAACCACTTAGGTAAAGCACGTTTAGGCAAAGGATATTGTTTACCATACTTAGATTGTAACACCGTACCCATTTCCAAGAAATCAGTATTGTGTCCAGCCGTTATATATCTACCCTGTGCAGAAGGCACAAAACCTGCTTGATAATGTGCTTTAGCTACATCTCGTACATCCACAACTCCAGTACCTATTTTAGGAACCCCCATTTTCATGGTGCCATCAGCAAGCTGTTTCACAAAACTAAGACTCTCTGATTTACTATTTTTAGGATTAAGCACAGGTCCCATTACAAAACAAGGATTAATAGTCACCAAATCCCATTGATCTTGTTGCTTAACCATCTCCCAAGCCTTCTGTTCTGCTAGAGTCTTAGAATAAGAATAGGGTTGATATTCTAAAGATGTAGTTGTATTCCAAAGCTCTTCTGTCAACATCCCATTTGGTGCACTCTCACAATCAATACAATCTGTATAAATAGCTGCACAACTACTCGTCACCACCACACGCTTTACAGAAGCTGTTTTATTAGCAGTATCTAATACATTTTTTGTCCCTAAGACTGCAGGGTCAATCAAATCTTTTTGAGGATCTTTCACATCCAATACAAAAGGAGAAGCAGTATGATAAACCAATTCACAGTCCTTCATGGCCTCTGCATAAGAACCTTCTTGAAGCAGATCTGATTTGAAGTATTTAATACTTCCAGTTGTTTTGGCAGCAATTTCGTCTAAATGAGCTGTTTTCTTTTTATTGTCTGGGCTACGCACTGCAGCATGCACTGTCAAGCCCTCTTCCAATAAGCTCTTTACTAACCATCCTGCAACATAACCAGTTGCTCCTGTTACCATTACTGGCTTCGATTTATCTATCTGTTTCATTATTTATATTTTTTGATGTTATGACTCTTTTAAAATTTAGATTACCACTCTAGCTATTAATACTCTAATTCAAGCTTCTATATTCTACAGGACTATGACCTGTTTTTGATTTAAATAATCTCGTAAAACTTTGTGGATACTCAAATCCCATCTCATAGGCAATTTGGCTAATTGGCTCCTTAGAATGAAGCAGAACTGTTTTAGCTCGATCTATTATAGCATCATTTATATGCCCTTTTGCACTTTTGCCAGTCTCCTTTTTGAGCAAATCACTCAAATAATTAGGAGACATATTCATTTGCTCTCCAAAATAACTAACAGCAGGAATTCCATTTTCTTTTAGCTGCTTTGAGTCCAAATATTGGTTTAATACCTTTTCAAACTCTACTGTAAAATCCTTATTCAAATTCGTTCGAGTATAAAACTGTCGATCATAAAACCGCATACAATAATTAAGTAGCAACTCTAGGTTAGAAATAATCAACCGCTGACTATGTTTATCTATATTTTGACTATACTCTTTCTTTATCTGATTGACAACAGTTGAAATATGCTCTCTTTCTTCTATAGATAAGTGTAATGCCTCATTTGCCTCATAAGAAAAGAAGGAATATTCCTTAATAATTCCCCCTAAATGCGATTTTCGAATCAAATCTGGATGAAACAACAAAGACCAACCTTTGTTGCATTGCATCACCTCTAGTTCAGGAATTGTCATAACCTGATTAGGCGCCACAAAAATCATAGTCCCCTCCTGAAAATCATAAGAATTTCGACCATAATCTAAGGAACCTGCAACCCTATCCTTAAAAGCAATAAAATACATATCAGAAGCAAATCGAGCACCTTCATATTCTTTAGGGAAAGTGACATCTTTATCATTATTTACAGTAATCAAAGGATGTTTTGGAGGATTTAAACCTAAGAGTTTATTCCCTTCTGCAATAGTTTTAACATGTAGTAATTCTTGCATAATTCTTTTAGTTTATAATCGATAAAGCGACTCTTCATTTACTTGACAATACAAATCTATGGCGAATTAAATAACATCTCTTAACCATTTTACAGGTTATCCTAACAGTTTTACAGATTTGCTTTTTTTCTGCTAACTTTTACTTTTCTTACTCGTTCTGATGGTATTATATAAGGAGTTTGATTGATAACAAGGTTAAACATAGGCTTTGAAAATCAATTTACAAACACTCTAAAATACATTTTATAACATTCTAATCAAAAATATGAAAAAGGTCTTGATTGTAGGCGCTACAGGAGTGGTTGGCAACTTAGTTTTAAAATATTGTTTAGCTTCTACTGATATAGATGAAGTAAGAGTTTTGGGTCGAAAATCGGTCAATAACCAATCACCTAAAATAAAGGAAGTTCTCACAGACAATTTTAAGGATTATACACCTCATCATCTTCTATTCGAAAACATAGATGCAGCCTTCTTTTGTATAGGAGTATATACTGGCCAAGTCCCCAAAGATCAATTCAAAGAAATAACAGTTGACTATGCCATTAAGTTTGCAGAAACTGTAAAGCAATATAGCCCCAAAGCTACATTTTGCCTACTCAGCGGTGCTGGTGCCGATAGAAGAGAACGTTCTAGAGTAGCTTTTGCTAAGTTCAAAGGAATGGCAGAAAATCAAATTTCAGCCTTAGATTTTGATCGGTTCTATACATTCAGACCTGGATACATCTACCCTGTTACACCAAGAAAAGAACCTAATATTACTTATAAAATAAGTCGCTTCCTTTATCCTTTGATAAAACTATTTGGTAAAAACATGAGCATCAAATCAACAGAACTGGCTAAAGGAATGTTCAATGTAGGATTGAATGGCGCAAAGCAAGAAATCCTAGAAAACAGAGCTATTTTAGAATATAGTTAATCAGCCCAAAATAGAGATAACTCCAAAATATTCAGAAGCCTTAATTAGCTAAAAAACTGTATATTACTTCTCTATCATTAAATCACTCAACTAATTAAGAATAATGATTGTACAAAGAAATGTCAGCCTTTTTAAGTTAATCAAATGGACAGGACACCATTTTTTGTGGTTATCTATGGTAGCCACAGGTGTAGCCCTCCTTTATAAGTACAATATACTCCATTTTGGTATTCCTTGGTTACCTATATCAGTTATTGGTACCGCCGTTGCCTTCTATGCTGGTTTCAAAAACAACCAAGCTTATGACCGAATGTGGGAAGCTCGAAAAATTTGGGGAGCGATTATCAATAGTAGCCGAGCATGGGGAATGTATGTTGATGGTTTTATTTCCAATCAATTTACAGCTAATAAAAAATCTGATGCAGAACTCCATGACATCAAACAAAAATTGATTTACCGCCATTTAGCATGGTTATATTCCTTGCGCAGTCAGTTACTGATTCCTACACCATGGGAACACGTCAGTCAAGGAGGACATTTAGCACGCACAGCCAAATATTACCAAAATAACTTTGGAGTTGGTTTAGTAGCAGATGAAGCCACCAAAACTGAGCTAAAACACTACCTTCCTACAGATGAGTTAGATCGGTTAATCAACCATACCAACACTGCTACACAAATTATTAATGAACAATCTAGAGACCTGAAAGAGCTTAGAAAAGAGGAGTTAATTGAAGATTTCAGACACATGGAAATGGAAAAATTGTTGTACGAATTTTATGTACATCAAGGTAAATGCGAGCGCATCAAGAAATTCCCATTACCTCGCCAATATGCCAATATGAGTCGCTATTTTGTAGCCATATTTATCATGTTATTGCCCTTCTGCATGATTCCAGAGCTCATGAAAGTTGACGCTGTTTGGGGCTTATGGTTATCCATTCCTATCACCGTTCTCATTGGTTGGGTATATGTCATGATGGAAGTGGTTGGAGACTATACCGAAAACCCCTTTCAAGGGATGGCCAACGATATACCTATGCTTGCCTTATGTCGAACTATAGAAATAGACTTGCGAGAAATGTTGGGCGAAACAGATTTGCCACCTAAGATAGAAGCTAAACAAGGAATATTGATGTAATTAATACTAGTTCAACCTATACTCTATCTAAATATGAATATATCACTCTCACAACTACTCAAGATTAGCCTACTCCTTTTATTTTGCACTAGCAGTACTATTCAATTAGGACATGCTAATGTTGTTTATCATTCCGTTAGTCAAACTAGCTTTGAGTCGGAACTACCTATTGAAAAGAGAAAGAAGAAAAAAAAACGAAAAAAACGCCATCGAATCAAGAAAAACACCAAGAATACAGAGAGTAAAGAAATTACTTTTATGTGGATTGAGCTTGGAGGTATTATAACCTTGACTGCAGGGGCATTTATCTTTGGTTTTGGAATAGCTATCCCTCCACTTTTCTTAATTGGACTTATCTCTATGGGGCTTGGGCTTATTTTGGCTATATCTATGCTGCTAGCTATATTTTTCTTAAAAAGTAACTGGGCTATAATCAACTTTGAAATTGGATCTATCGCCTTATTTATTGCCGCATTTAGTATCGGTTTAGCTTTTCTAATTTGGGGTTTACTAGTTTCTGGACCACTGGTTTGGATATTAGGTACAGTTTTGTTAGGGGTAGGAATCCTTTCACTAATTGCCTTTTTTATCGAATTTCTTGGTAGAACAGATTAGAGTATTTGCTGAATTTAAATAAACAACAATAGGATTGCATGAAAATACAGTCCTATTGTTGTTTATAGTTAAGGTTGTTGTGCAGGAGCTAAAACTGTGATAAACCACCTCAAAGAAGGATGATATATAGACCATAAAGTATTCCCCCAGTACGAAAGCTCTTCAGTCAACATTTGGGCACTTCTAGCTTCCCATAATACTATATAGGTCTTATGATTTTTGTAGTCTATTATTAACTCCTCATACAACTCAATAAACAGTTTCTGTTGTTCTTCCTTCGAGAAATTTTTATAAGAATATAATGGCTGCATAAATGCATTGGCAAACCCTTTTGTCAATGTATTAGAATACAGTTGATTTAGGTGTGGGTATTTAGTTTTTTTAAGATCAAAAAGGAGTTGTTTTTCAACTAAATCAAACCTTTCACCAAAAAAGTCAGTGACAGAAATCCGTTGCCCAAACAATTTCCGAGTATAAGTCTTCCATCCTCGTTGCTTATAAAACTGTCGAAGTCCCTTAGCTGTATACTTTTTAGATAATTCTAAACAATCCAATTCTTCAGACTCCAAAACATCAAAAAAGGCCACTTCCAAAAAGCAGCCTTTATTTTGTAACTTCTCAAAAAGAGCAGTTAATTTATCCTTCCTTTTGTCTAAACTAGACATATACTTTTATTATTTAATCCTACTATCTACCAACCAACTGTTGTCTCAAATAATGCACATCAGTCACAATTCCCACACCTTTTCTACCATCACCTAGCTGTTCTACCAAGAGTGCTGCATCCTCTATAATTTTAGCAGGACTATCTTTGCAAGCCTCTATTATATCAAACAGATGTTTTTGATCCTTACTAAAGAAAGTTCCAAACAAATAGTAAAATGCATCAGCAACATGCGTCTGTATTCTAGTTAGCGTAGCAGCCAATTCTCCACTTGGAATAGAAGGATATTTAGGGCGTTGGTATTTTATCGTGTTAATGTCTGTCTCCCCTCTCAATATCTCTAAAATCCATTTACTTCTAGTAAAATTATCTACACACTGACGATTACGAGAAGAATAACGGAAGGCGCTCTCATACAAACGATTTCGGCCAACTTGGAAGTTGCCCAAGAAGTAATAAGGCAATCGAACCTTATCTGATAACTTAGGATGGTTCTGCGTGAACTTCTGTTCAGTCATAATTTCATACTCACCATAAGCACAAAACATAGACATCATATACAAGAAAGAACTTAAATCCTTAGCAAATTCTGCTTCCATCGAAATCCCCCAATAACTATAACCTTGGTGGCGATGCAAATAAATTTGACCAGGAGCCCGTTCATCCAACAATCCATAATGGAAACTATAACTATAGTAGCTCTGCTCAGGATTTTGCAACAAAGCATCCAAGGCCACAGTACCTGTTATCCAGTCCATCATATAATCAAACGGGAAACTCTCTTGGCTATGCAAAATAGCCTTTTCTACTACGTTACTTCCTGCATCTTTCCACTCTTGGAGTTGTCCTAACTTAGGTGTTTCGGTATCAAAATAGTTGAACAAACGAGGAGAATCTGCTCGCTCAAACAAATCAAAAGCCATAGACAAATCTTGAGGTAAATCTACACCCCAAAAATCTCTAAACAACTGCTCTCTCTGCTCCTTTTTTCTTACATCATAAGAACTTACTTTCCCCTCTGTATAACGCTCTAAAAACTGTTCGAAAGTACCTCTCAAAAAATCAAAAGGTTGTCCATCAAACAAGTCATTCACATCAGCATTAATCAGTGCAAAACCTTTTTTGCTACAACGCTGATCTTTATCATTAAAATAATGTGTTTGTGTTACGGTTCCATTATTATAAGTCTCTATCTTTTTCCAAACACGCTTATGCACATTATTCATGAAATACTCTTGCGTATAATTATGTGAACGCAAAAAAGTATGCTCTCCATGCTCCTTTCCTCCCACATACTCTCCAGAACGTGCCAAAGTCCCATCCGTATGGTATCTTTTCACCATTCCATGCAACTGCCCAGCACTATTAAAATTGTGCTCTCGAGCTTTTTTTCCATCCCAACGCCAAGCAGTATAAGCACCCACCAATTTATTTTCTTGATGCGTTCCATATTCCCACTCATAGTTATTATTGTTCCACCAAGCATCCTTATGCACCCCTTTAGGTAAGGTTCGTGCATAAATATCTGCCTTTTTTCCATCACCTAAGTAATAATAAACTTGTAGCGCATTTCCCATGTGGTACAAGATCTCCGCCTTCATTATACGGTGGTTATACACCCTTGGAAAGTTTTGAGTAGCATTTGTATCTATTTTTTCAAACTTAAAAAGACCATGCTCCTTTCCATTTTTATAATTACCCTCTTTAGCAGATTTGCCATTAGAAGCATGAAAGTACTTGGACTCTCCATCTAGCTTACCATCATTATTATAATTTCCCTCAAAAATCACATTTCCTTGCTTATCCCAATGTGTCCACAAACCAGTACGTTTCTTCGTTCTATTAAAGATTCCACCTTTTTGTTTACCTGCTTCCCAATACTTATATTGTTTGTTCCATGCTGCATTTTCAGGGACAGTATTAGGGCGTTGAGGATTAGCCATAATATTTATTATTTTTGAGTTAATTAGTAATATTTTATAAGACAACAACACTAAAGTATAACTTTTTTACTTAAAAAACACCTTTTGTGTAATTTTTTTGTGCATTTTATTTTAATTAAAAAAGGTCACATGACACCAAAATTAGCTTTTGCTCAACTTTCTGAAAAACTCAGCAGTATCTACCCTAATCGGGAAGCTTCTACTATTGCACGTTATGTATTAGAAGATATATTTAAAGCCAAATGGCCTTTTGAGCAAACACCTACAATCAATACAGAACAATATACAGCAGTTCTTCAACGGCTGCTACAAAAAGAACCTTGGCAATACATAGTTGGAGAAGCTGATTTTTATGATCTAAAGTATTATGTAGATAAGTCTGTTCTTATACCGAGACCCGAAACAGAAGAATTAGTTTATTGGATAAGTCAAAACCACAAAACGAAACCACCTCAAAGCCTATTAGATATAGGTACAGGTAGTGCATGCATTCCTATTAGTCTTCAAAAAAGATTCCCAACTAGCGAAATATGGGCAGTCGACAAAAGCCTTGAAGCTCTAGAAGTCGCCAAAAAAAATGCAACACGCCACCAAACACCCATAAAATTTTTAGAACTCGATATTCTATCAAAATCAAACTGGCAACTTTTACCAAAGTTTGATATTATCATCAGTAATCCTCCGTATATTACAACATCCGAAAAACAACTCATGCAGACGAATGTATTGGATTATGAGCCTCACATGGCTTTATTTGTCACTAATAATGATCCATTGCAATTCTACAAAATTATATTAGATCAGGCCAGGCAACACCTAAATCCTGAGGGATGGGTATATTTTGAATTGAATGAACACAATGGTCAAGATATGGTTAGTCTATACAAAGACTATGGCTATCAAAATGTAGAACTCGAAAAAGATTTAAGCAATCGAGATAGAATGATCAGAGGTCAATTTATTTAAGGCTTTTAGCCAATTTTAAATGTATAAATTTTTAATTCTTAATTGGGATTAAAAGTTGAGTTGTAGTTTTTTGAGTAAAAACTTATTTAAGGTTTATAACCTATAACTACAAAACCTAACCTCCTTTTTTTATTCAACATTAATACATTTAACCTTCAATATTTGGGCCTTAGCCCTACACAATAGTTACTATGAAAGCAATAATACAATTACTCAGTCTAGCATTTTTGTTATGTCTTAGTTACCAGAAGAGTACAGCACAAGACAGCCAATATTCTAGAGTTCGTATCTACATGGATGGCCAAAGTCCACAGCAATTTGCACAGCTTGGAATCACCTGTGATCATGGCAACCATCGAAAAGGGGCTTATATCGAAAATGACTTATCTGTAGAAGAAATTGCCTTACTCAAAAGTGGAGGTTATCGCTACGAAGTCTTGATAAAAGATGTCGTACAACATTATCAAGACCAAAACAATGATAATAGCCGAAGCACCGCTGCAAGCAATAATTGTGCAACTAGTGCAGCTCCTAATATCCCTACTCCTAGCAACTTTAGCTTAGGCAGTATGGGAGGTTTCTTGACCTATCAACAACTACTTAACGAGTTGGACAGTATGGCTAGTAAATATCCAAATCTCATCTCGCCAAGAGCAGCAATAGATTCCTCTAACCTAACACACAACAACAATTATATATATTGGGTACGCATTTCAGACAACCCAACTATAGATGAAGCAGAGCCAGAAGCTATGTATAATGCACTCCACCATTCAAGAGAGCCACTGAGCCTTTCTCAGCTTGTTTTTTATATGTGGTATCTGCTCGAAAACTATGCTACAGACCCAGAAATACAATATCTTTTAGATAACACTGAACTCTACTTTGTACCTTGCATCAATCCTGATGGCTACTTATACAATGAGAGCATTAAACCTAATGGTGGTGGTATGTGGCGCAAAAACCGTAAGGATAATGGCAGCAATATTTATGGTGTCGATTTGAATCGTAATTATGGTTATCAATGGGCTTTCAACAATCAAGGCTCTTCAAATAACCCTAGCAGCGACACCTATAGAGGTCCTTCAGCATTTTCGGAGCCAGAAACACAAAATATTCGAGACTTTTGTAATGCTCACCAATTCCAAATCTCGCTCAACTACCATGCTTATGGTAATATGCTTATTTACCCTTGGGCTTATAATGATCAACATACTCCAGACTCTACTACATTTAGAGAATTTGCGCAACTAATGGCCTCAGAAAATGGCTATATCCATGGAACTGGAACAGAAACCGTAGGTTATACCTCTAATGGAGATGCTGATGATTGGATTTATGGCGAACAGGTATCTAAAAATAAAATACTCTCTATTACTCCCGAAGCAGGTGATGATCAATACGGGTTTTGGCCTCCTAGCAATCAGATTGTCAACCTATCTAAAGCTACCCTACTCCCCAACTTAAATGTACCAAGATATTTGCTCAACTACGGAACAGTAACAGAGACCACACCAGCTATATTGACTCAACTCAACAATCAAATCTATTACGATACCAAAAGATATGGTTTTACAGCTGGCAGCCTAACAGTCAGTCTAACTCCCCTATCTTCTAATATTGTTAGTGTGGGGGCTAATCATATTTATAATCTTAATCAGTTTCAAGAAACTAGTGACTCTATTCAACTGGTGCTTAGTCCAAGTATCAACAATGGTGATTTAGTAGAATTTTTGATTGGCATCAACAATGGCTATGTAACAACATATGATACGATCCAAAAGGTATATGGAGCCTATGCTGTAGCACTTCAAGATTCAGCCAATAGCCTTCAAAACTGGGTAAATATTGGTACCCAATCTAATTGGGATATTACAACTAACGATTATTACTCTGCACCAAGCTCTATCACCGACTCTAAAACTGGTAACTACGGCAATAATCAGTCTTCCGAAATTATTATAACACAATCCTTAGACCTTTCTACAGCAGTAGATGCTCGGCTTAGTTTTTGGGCAAAATGGGATATCGAACCGGATTATGATTACGTGCAAGTTATGGCAGCTGGCAACAGTGGTACTTTTCAAGCACTTTGCGGAAAATTTACCAACGAAGGTACCAACTACCAAGATTTAGGGCAACCTCTTTTTGATGGGACTCAAGGTACATGGGTACAAGAAGATATGTCGCTTAACGACTTTTTAGGAGAGCCTGCTGTAGTACTCAAAATTCGATTAAAATCAGATCAATGGTTAAATGGTGATGGCTTCTATTTTGATGATTTGAAAGTAAATGTGCTCAACAGTATTATTTCGGATACCAATGCACCTAGATTAGAGCAATATCGTATAGGACAAAACCAACCTAACCCTGCTCAACAACAAGTGTACATTCCATTAGGTTTTGCAGGTATCCAACAACAAGATTTACAGCTACAAGTTACCAATATATTAGGCCGCAAGATTGCCTCTTTGCCTATTCAAAACAAAGCTTCAGGTATTAGTATCAACATAAAGGATTGGGATAATGGAGTCTATTTCTATCAAGTTGTTGGAAAGGGGTTTCAATCAGAAGTAAAACGTATGATGATTGAGAAATAATTTAGGGCAAACGCATCTAAATTTCTTTTAGAAATTTAGCCCCTTATTGCTAATGATAAATGTTAGAATGCTGAATTCTTAATGTTTTTTAACTGTTAGTAACTCTTACTTTGGAGCTAAAAACTATTTTCAACTCTTAAAAAAGACTAAAAAACTTGGTTTTCATTCAACATTCATACATTTAGCATTCAACATTGATGGGTAGATTCTAATGCTTAAGTTTAGCTACATCCCACTTATACACAGAAAACGTAGCGCCTTCTGCAACATATTCCATATTGTATTTGGTGATAATATCCAATCCCTTTAGGTTGATTGATTGAGCTGGTTCTTCTGAGGGATTGTGTCTAGGCTCATTGGCTGTAGCCTTTCTATACAACACCAAAATAGGCTTATTCGATAGTTTATCCAACAGTTCTTGGTTAGGACGATCTTCTGTAAAAATAGAAAATAACTGCTTTGTGTGTTTTAATGGAATCCTAGAGGCATTAATAGCTAAAATCGGTAATTTATGCACTATCGAAACCTGAAACATAGCTTGATAAGTTCGTTCATGCCCTGGCAATTGATAGCCCTTCTGTTCAGCACCTTCTGTATAATAAGGCAATGGTAATAGAGCTTGATAATCCTCAAATTTAATATCATTTAACTCTGGATATAATTCTTCTACATATTCTGGCTGAAAGTAATTGACAAAACGCTCCCAATGAATATAACTAATACTATCGTAAGTATCTATACAAGCCAATAAAGCTAAAGCTACAATAACACCTCGAACTACTTTATGCTGTATAGTCTGCCAATAAACATCAACTATATAAGCGATGATTAAACTCCAGCCCCAAAAGGCTATCCAAAAGAATCGATTGACAAACCGAAACTGCTCTACTTGGTCACTAACTAAGTGTACATAGAACAGTGGATTTAGAATATTAAGTATCCCATACGAGTTTTCATCCCATCGAACAACCTCTCCCAATGCTGTAAAAAACAAAATCAAGCTACTTATCCCTAACAAAACTAAAACTCTTTTATCTTTATCAAAAACTGTTTTTAGAGGTATCCACCACTTAGAAAACCGTAGCACTATCAATCCTAACACTCCATAAAGACTAAAATTTCCTAAGTACATATCTGCACTCAAAGGACCATCATAATGTATAGGGAATCTAATATGTTGAAAATCTCTTGCAGTATAAATACTCTGTATGCCCAATTTGAAATGAGGGTCATCATACAAATTAAAGCCCACTGCTCTAAGATCATAATACCCATCTATCCATTGTACCAAGAACATACAAAAGCCCAAACTAATGATATGCACTAAACCTAATTTAGTGCTTACTCTAAGTATTTCTGGAATTGTCATCCGTAGTTTAATCAAGGCTCCAAGCATCCAAACCACTACAAAACTTGCATTAAACAAACCTAATATAGCTAAGTAGTAAAAATGGATAAAACTTGCTCCACACAAGAACAAGCCTAGATAAACCAAATGTTTTGGGGCTATCTTTTTAGTTAAGGTATACTCTTCATATATTTTTATCAGAAGTAGGATATTCAGCAACAACAGCAATGGAGTACTCAAATTGTAATGCCCCAAATTTATATTCAAAATCTGAGGATGAATCCATGCTAAACTAATAGTTAACACCACCAATAACCAAGGAGTCTTAAGAAACCTAGAAAAGAGTCTATAAATAGGCCAAACGATTAGTAATTGTGTCGCGATAAACAGGGAATTGAGAATCCCCACACTATAAGCCGAAACATCATAAACATATGTACAAAACCACTTGAGAGGCACTGCTACTAAAGGAATAAGATCTGCATAAAATAGATAATCCCCATAAGGATAGGCATGTTGCATCAACCTAAACTCCCCTACAGGTTGAGCTTGCTGTAAGTAGGCTTGAAAGGTAAAATAATTCTTAATGGCATCGCTCCAAACAGAGAACATAAAGTCATTGGGCGACACAAAAAACCGAGGAAAAGCTAACACAACCAAAATGGCTTGAATTAGCAATACCCATAAAAGTGGATTCGACTTTTCTAAGAATTTATTTTTTTGCAAAACCTATGAATTAGTCTATGAAATAGCTGTGAAATTAATCAAGAATTTAACAGTCCAAATTAGTTAATACTTTACTACACGACCACTAAAACAGTGTTCCTTATTATCTACAGTAATAATATAGGAACCATTAGGCAAATAGCTCAAATCTAAATCTAGTAAGCGTCCAATATGGGTTGTTTTTTTAGAAACTTGCTGTCCTAACATATTTGTAATCCTAAAAGTGCAATTCCCCATTGTTTCAGGCGTAATAAAGGTAACCTGATCACTAAATGGATTGGGATAAACTCGCAGTTGATCTGTTTTTAAATACTCCGTTTTAGTAAGATCAGGTCGTATAATTTCTAAGGCTTTCCACAAGTTAATTTGTCCATAACCTGCTGCATTGTTAGGCACTTCTGTTCCCAATATTCCACCACAAGTATCAGCACTAAATATAGGAGTGGCCGAATACTCCAAAAGCTCTTCTAAATAATCGACCTCCCCTGCTAGACTTGGGTCTGCCGAAATCAACAAAGCAATTGCTCCAGCCACATGAGGTGCTGCCATGCTTGTTCCATTTTTCAATCCATACTTTCCATTTCGGATAGCAGATAAAACATTTACACCTGGGGCAATCACATCTGGTTTTATCCTTAAACTGCTATCTATAGTCACATTGCCTCTACTGCTAAAATTGGCTACCTCATCAGATGAAGTGCTAGCCCCAATAGAAAAACTTTCTCCATATATTGCTGCAGGATACCGCACTGTTTCGCAACCCTGCAAGCCCTCATTACCTGCTGATACTACAACTACAACACCAGCATTACGCATATTTTCTACAGCCATTCTAAGCACCTCAAAATTGCTAGGCTTACAGTTTTCGGAAGGTGGACAAGCCCAAGAATTATTAATCACATGTGGTGCTTTGTCTGTATTAGGATTTTCTCCATTCAGATCGGTTGGGGCCAAAAACCATTCAAAACATTCCAAATAGGTAGAAACATCTCCCCAGCCCTGATCCATATCTCTACAGGCAATCCACTCAGCCCCAGGAGCCACACCGATAGCACTAGTATCTGGGTCATCACCAACCATTGTTCCCATAGTATGTGTCCCATGTCCATGGTCATCACAAGGCACTTGACTATCATAACCACAAGGATTAGTATCATAAATAATATGCACTTGACCATGAATAGCATCATGCCAACTATAATTATGATTTACAGCACTTCCGTCCCAACCTTTATATTGATTTTTTAATGCTGGATGATCCCACTCATAACCTGTATCTTGCCCACCAATAAGCACTCCTTCTCCTGTTATGCCCTTATCCCAAAGCTTATCAGCTTGTATCTTAGTTATTCCCCACTCTATTCCACCATTTCGTCCCAATTGAGGATCAACTCTATTTGGCTGTACTGGAGCATGTTGCAGTTTTGCATTAGGCATTATCTTAGCCACATTTGGCAAAGAAGCCAAGGCTTTAATTAAGGTTTTATCTCCTTTTGTTTTAATACAGTTAACCAACCAAAAAGACTGATAGCTTACATTAGCATTATTTAGTATTGTAGTCACAGGAGCTTGACTTTCTTTCACTACAGATTTCAAGGCTTCAAACACAAATTTTGTTTTCACTTTTTTACCTGTTAACTGCTCTGCTTTGGATGTAGAGATCTGATCCTCTAACAACACAAAAAAAGAAACTTCTTGCTGATTTAATCTTGTCAGCAAATCGATATCTACTTTTTCTTGCCAGTCATTTTGGCCAAAGCTAACAGCACCTATAAACGTAATTAATGCCCAACTTAAAAAAAATCGTAATCCGTAATTCATAATTGATTATTCCCTTTCGTTGTCTCAAACAGTCCATTCATTAATCCAAACGACCTATTCGTCAAATATACCTTGTATTTTTCACAAAGATACTGTAAATTTGGCAAGTCTATTTTAGATTTTTTTAGTTAACTAAAAAAAATAGATGATTCACCATCTTTTATTGCCAATTCATCATAAAAAGTCTACTTTTGAAAGACCATAAACACAATCTCTCAAAATACCAATGTCCCTTGTTAATTAGACTGTATTTTATACTTTTGATATATACCTATATATCAAAGGAATCGTATGCTCTTTTATGACCTAAAACCTGATTTAAAACCAAACAAAGATATGCAACCTAACACCCTCGTTCCCTACACCTTCTTCGATAGAACCTTACAGCTTTTTTTTAGTAGTTTATTGATTTGTATGTTCTTTTCTAGTGCCAATGCTCAACTAGAATATGAATGGGCCAATAGACTTGATGATGCCAACATTACTAATACAGATTCTTTTAGTATAGAAGATATAGCTACAGACCCTTCTGGGAATATACTCATAACAGGCTCCTTCAAAAGTGGCGCTATTGATTTTGATTTGGGGCCAGGTGTTCAAAATTTACCTCATGGAGGTAGTAACCAAAAATGGATTTTCATAGTAAAATATGATCCTAATGGCAATTACTTATGGGGACACAGTCTTGGTAGTAATTTTGTTGTATGGGAAACAACTAGTTATGGAATCGCTACAGATGGCGCTGGAAATATTCTAATAACAGGAAGTATAAAGGGAGAGGTTGATTTTGACCCAGCTCCATTAGATTCTAATATTTTATCTACATACAAAACAGGACTACCTTCTGGATATGATGATGATATATTCTTAGCTAAATATGATCCTAATGGTAATCACCTTTGGGCCTTCAAGGTTGGAGGAAAATCAATTGATTGTGTTTGTTGTAATAACTGTGGCCCAGACATAGGTTACGATGTAGAAGTAGCTAGCAATGGCTATATTGCAATCACTGGCCAATTCACACAAACTGCTGATTTTGATCCTAGTG
>JAAEPD010000490.1 GCA_024222455.1 Aureispira sp. | reverse complement strand
GAGTCGCACCAAGTTGGCAAAACCATTCGACCACTTGCATCAATAATCTGATCTGCACGTTCAGGACATAAATCCATAATTCCATAGTCTGCGATCTGATCATTTTCTATCAAGACATAAGCATCATGCAAAAGGGAAAGCTCTTGCATGGCTTTCCCTCTTGCTATAGATGGTGTATTATTGGTTGCTTGTACTAATGTTTTTATATTCTTGATTAGTGTAGTCATAATAACTTATCTCGGAATTTGTTGAATGTACTTATTTAAGAAGTTAGCACGAATTTGCTCATATCTTCTTAGTGTTTTAACTATAGCACTAAAATTAGTCAACAGTTTTTGTAATTCCTCTTTTTCGGTAGAAGTTAATTGTTCTTTTGCCTCCTTTTTTTTGATTAGCTCAATCAACTTAGGTAAATCTGACTGACTGATAACTTCACATTTGGCTAATAAATTCTTAGCTCCGTCCCATACAGTTTGATCTTTTTCAAAAGCCTTTTGTTTGATAGTTGCAAAATATTCTTTAGATCCTTTTATAGCTTTATTGTAATCTTCACTCAATGTTTCAAGGGTTGCAACTTTAGCTTTTCCACTAAATACAGCTTGGAGAGCTTTAGCCATCTTGTTGTAACTAGTGATGGTGTGCAAAACGGTAAGATTCATATCCACAACATAATCCATAGAAGCTCTGAACTTGTCTATAGCAGCATTGGCTTCTTCTGAACTTGGTAACTCGATAAGGTAATACCCTGCAAATGCAGCTAGGGATTCTGTTAATTTATCATAGTGTATATCTGCTTCTTTTATATCAGCCATATACAGATCATAAACAGCACGTTGGTAAGGTATACATTGTGTACATCCTGCTTGAACTTCTGCTTTTTTCTGATAAACTTCTTCGCCATAATTCTTGATTAGTTGATTATAACTATTTGCATAAATCAACACATTTCTTTTGTAGTCAAAATCCTTTTCTACATTCTCTTTTGCCTTGAGTTCAGCAACTATTCTATCTGCTTGTACTACTACTTTTTGATACTCTTTGACATCATACCCACCTTGTGTTACTCGATTGTTGTGGTCTATTTGCAATTGATTGAGTGTAGCAATCTGTGCTTGCGTAAATTCTATATATTCAAAAGCTAGATTTTGCTGATCTTGTGTAATGTCTTGTGCTTGTGTAGAGAGCAAGTAGCTACAACTTAGGAAAAGGATTAAATATAGATTTTTCATAATGTTCTACTGGGTTTAGTGTTAGTAATATTCTTAGTTATCTAATAACCTTGCCAAATCAATTTAGGGCAAAAAAAAAGAACCTATTCAGTATTCTAGTTTGCTAACTAAAATTCTAAATAAGTTCTATTATCTATTGATATTCAATACTGAATATATAATTGTCATTTTTAGCTCATCATAGTCAAATCTTTGACTAGACCATCTTTATTTTTTTCACGTAAGTTTCTACGGAAAAGCATTGCATCTCTACGAGACTCAAAATTACCTAACATTAGTTTATAAACTACTTTTCCATCTACTTCATCTATATGAATAATAGTCTTAGTTTTGAATATTTTGCGCATATCTTCTGCTTGCTCCAAAATAGTTTCATAACTACTATACACCCCAACTTGCACAGAATAACCTTTAGAATCTTGCTTTCTGACAGCAATTTCATACAGACCTAAACCTGTAGGGCTAGGAGCAGGTGGCTCAGGCTCCAAAAAGCTATTGATATAAGAATTGTTGTTAGTGTTAGTATTGTTAGTATTTGTAGTTGTATTAGGATTAGGCATTGGTTCATCTGCTACAGCAGGTGCTATGCTAATGTTATTTGGTTGGTTTACAACTGTGCCAGTATGAGCATCCTTGAACTCTCTCAATAGGTCTGAAGCGCTTTGATAACCTACTAACCTTTTGACTAGTTTCCCATCATTATTAAAAACTAACATGGTTGGAAGAGCTTCTACCTCATATTGCTGTGACCACATTACACCATCAAAATCTTGTACATCTAGACGCAATGCTACTACATTATCATCCATATATTGAGCTAATACAGGGTCCATATAAGTGCTTTGATCCATATTGCGACAAGTAGCGCAATAACTAGCATCAAAATCTACAAAATAGAGTTTAGATTCTTTTACTGCTTTTTCTTTGGCCATATCCCAATCTGAACTGGCAAATTTGACAACAGTAGTTGAGGTCCATGCTATAGTTGTAGCAATTGCAGCTACACCTAATAATGCGATTAGTATTTTTTTCATTGCTAAGTTATGTTAAGTCGTTAAGTCTAGTTGTGTCTGTTATCTGCTAATATAAGCCTTTTGGGCAAAAAACATGATTTGTAAATTTGAAATTATTGTATTTATACTCGATTTACTCGATTTTCGGCAGTTTTTGAGTCTTTTAAACATAGAAAACCCTGTATCAGAACGATACAGGGCGATTAACTAGTGTGTAGACATCACTACATTTTATATTTTTTTCTAACTATCTACCATCTTGGCTAACTGTTGTGCAACTTTTATGATCTCTATCAAACGAATGCTAACATCATCATTTTTAGGACATACATGCTCTATGTAGCGCACTCCTTCTTCTATCACTCGAAAACTTCCAAATTTTTTGTGCTGATTTAAGAGTTGATCGCAAAACTGTTTATTGAACTTACTTTTTGGGAACGCTTTATCGTTGCATTGAATGATAAATCGTTTATCAAATTCTTTGTTGCCTATAATAATATCTTCCTCTCCAAATCGTTTTCCTACTGTAGACAGAATAGTTTCTTTGTAGATTTGCATCTCAAGATTCTGTTTATTTTCGCAGTGCCATAATATTGAAAATTCCCAATGACCTCCTGCTTCTCCAGGTCCAACTGTATCAAAAAGAAACTTGGCTTGTATATCTAACATTTGTCCATCCAAATTACCTTTTACCACTCTATTGAATAGCTTACTGTTGGGTACATTAACAAGCAAATCATCTATCCTTTGTCCTTCTAGAGCTAGATGTTTGCCCATTTTCTCCAACTGTGCTAACACATTCTCATGAAGAGATTGCTTATATGATTTGCTTGCCAACCATATAATACCTCCCACAATTACTGCAGCCAATAATCCTCCAACCATTTTAGCGTTTATTTTTTTTTAATGGAACTGTTTTGCCCCAATTTTCTAACATTTGAGCTAGATGTTTTAGAATCTTCATAATCTTAACTAATCGAATACGATCGCTGTCTATTTTAGGGCAGGTTTTCTCATAATACTGAATTTTATTTCCTTTAATGGAAATTACTCCTAGTTTAGATCTACAACTCATTAGGGTTTCACAAAAATGTGTCGAAAAGGAGTCTCAAGGAAAATTTGCGTTAGTACGCTTGAGTACAAACTTATTATCAAAAATTGCATCTTCCAACAAGACATCTCTCAAATAATGCAAATTACCTACCGAAAAAACTTGAACAAAGGGTCTAGGATATAACTCTAACCCAATATTATGTTTATTATTGCAACTCCATGAAGCGCTATATTCCCAGTAATACTCAGCAGTGTCTATTTTAATCTTTTTAGTCCTTATTTTTAACTCTCGTTTTCCTACCTTTCCTTCTAAAGTTTTATTAAAAATTTCATCATCTTTTTGCTGCTCTAATAATAATTCAGAATCCTTGGTTGCTAAACCTAAATCTTGGCCTATCATGGTCATTTGATTCTCTACTGTTTTATCAGAGGTCCAAGCTAACAAAACCCCTGTTAGGGCGATAAAGCCAATTACTATCATTGCTAAAACTTCCATATATAATTTTATAGCTAAAGGAAAATTTCTAGACCTAACACCTTAAGTATTTAATGCAATGGGGCCCATTTGTCAAGCATTTCAGCAAGCTCTCTCAGGATTGTTATAATTTGAATTAGACGAGCATTGGTTTCATCAGAATCTAAACAAACCTTTTCGGTATAACGCACTCCATCTTTAGTTATAGAGATTTTTCCTGATAAGTTATTATCCCCCAATAGTTCAGCATAATACTCCTCTACCAACAATTCTAAAGGGAAGTCTTTTTGATTAGACAGTGAGACTAAATGATTGTCAAGAGTTTCTGTCTTCTGTTTTTTAAATTTCTTACGAATTTTATTCATAAGTCCTTGGGGATATATTTCCATTCTCACTTTGTGTGGATTATCACACCGCCACGTTGCATAAAACTCCCACTCTGCATAATCACCACCACTTGCTCCCCCATCACTTAGATCTCCAATAGCAATATCTCTAGCTCTAATTTTCAAATATCTATTATCTACAAAACCTTTTATACTCTTGTCAAAAGTTAAGGATTTTCCAAGTTTGGGATCTACACGCTCTAAACTTTCTAGACTAAGCCCTACTCCAGCTCCTAGTTTCAGCAATTGATCTACCATCTTAGGTCTAGGCCTGCTGGGAGTAAATATTACGATTGCAGAAAAAACAATGATTAAAATTATAATTACAACTTCCATAACAGATTGCTATTAGGCACTTTTACTAATCCTGTACATAGGTTTCCAGTCATCTACCATTTCAGCAAGTTCTCTCATTATAGCTATAATTGTAGTTAGACGAGCATTAGTTTTATCTGATTCTAAACAAATTTTTTCGGTATAACGTACTCCATCTTTAGTTATACTAATGTTCCCTAATGAGGAGTTTTGCTTCAAAATTTTAGCACAAAACTCACCTGAGAAAGTTTGTAAAGGAAAGTGTTTGTGATTGCACTGTATGATGAATCGATCATCAAAACGCTCATTAAAAATTTCGATATCTTGCATCCCAAATTTCTTTCGAACTTTGCTAAAAAATCCTTCTGGATACACATCCATTCTCAGTTTGTGCACATTCTTACACCTCCAAGTTGCATAAAACTCCCAATGTGAAGATTCTCCATCACTTACCTCTCTTGTTCTTATTCTTAACTGCCTATTATCAATAGAACCTTCTATACTTTTGTCAAAAGTTGAGAACTTACCAGTTTTAGGATCTACACGTTCTAAACTAGTGGCACTAAAACCTAGTCCTTTTCCTAACTTAAGAAATTGCTCTAAAACTTTAGGTCTAGTCGTGTTGGGAGCTAAGATTGCTACTACAGCAACAATAAACATCAAAACCATCATTCCACCTTCCATAATAATAAATATTTGAGATAAACAATATACTTATTGGATATCAAGAATAATGCCAAAAGATAGCTTTACTATCTTACGTAATTATAAAACTATTAATTAAATTAATCTAAGACTCTTGGTCTCCATTTCTCAATATCATGTGCAAGGTATTCCATTGCCTTAATGATATTAATTAAGTGATCAGAACCATCATAATATTTAGCAAGAACTAACTCTTCTGTATAAGAGACACTATACTCACCTATTTTAAGTTCACCAAATACATCTTGTACTTTAAGCAATTCTGTTTTAAACCGCTTAGAAAAGCCTAACATTGGAAATCCTTTGTAATTGCATTGAATGATAAATTGCTCATCAAAATCTTGTTCAAAAATTTCGATATCCTGCCCTCCTATTTTCTTTTTGATTCTATTTACTCCCTTTTCTGGCAACAGTTTTAATTCGACTCCATACAGATTCTTAATAACAGACCATTTAATATCCAAAACAAAACGATTTTTGGACTGCTCTACCATATGCTCTTCTATCTGAACTTTCAATGAGAACTCATTCACATTTTTTTGTATAGTCTGAAAAAAGAGTTTAGAACTGCTGGATGATTTGCCCAATGTCTGCAAATAAGTATCACTCCATCCAAAAGTTTTGCCTATATGCCTGAGTTCATCCAATGCATTATCTCTATCAAACAGATTTGATGTATACTTTCTTTCATCCATTATTATTGAGAAAACAATAGATATCATTATAACAAAAACAACTTCACCCATTACCCTAAGCTGCTTGATTAATTTTATACAAAGGTTGCCAATTATCAACCATTTCGGCTAAGAATCTATTAGTTTGCACTAAAACGTTTATGTAATCTATAGCCCCTTCTATATGCAAGGGAATTATATCAGAATAGTGTATCTGATTTCCTTTTAGCTGAATACTTCCTGTTGCACTCTCTTTAGTTAAGAGTCTTTCGCCAAATTCTGGTGAAAAATTTTGCAGTAGAAATTGACGATGATTGCATTTAATAATATAAGCTTCATCTAGCTCTTCTTGGAATATCTCGATGTCTTGCATTCCAAACTTTTTTTGAATCTCTGTTATAGCAGTTTCAGGATACATTTGCAAGCTCACCCCATAAGGGTTTTGACAAGTCCATATAATTTCTATATCCCACAGAGGGTAAGTTACACTGTTTAGTTCTTTGATCTTAATTTTTAGGTTGCGCCCATTGATGTCACCACTTAGACTACCTTCTACAGTTGTCCAATCATCTATCTTTAAATCTAATTTGCTTAATTCTTCTTGGCCAAAACCTATGATTCTCCCTAATTTTTTAAAAGCTTTCAAGCTCTTATGAGATAGATGTAAGGGTGGAGGGCTGCATAACATCAGTCCTATCGACAGAATTATCAAAAAAAATATAGCTCCCATTGTATTATGTATAGAAGTTGTTGAAAAATGGCTATTCCATATAAGGTAACTTATGCTATAGACTAAGCTTGATTAAGTTTGTAGAGAGGTTGCCAATTATCTACCATTTCGACTAAAAGTTTATTGGTGTCGACCAAAAAGCTGATGTAATCAATCATACTCTCTTTTGGCAAATAAACTATATCTGAATAGTGAACATTTTTTTCTTTTACTTGAATTGTACTGGTCACTTCTTGTTTAGAAAGTAGACGTTGGCTAAAGTCTGTAGAAAACTGTTGTAGTGGGAATTGACGATGATTACATTTAATAAGATAAGCTTTATCTAGTCGCTCATCAAACACTTCAACATCTTGCATTCCTAGTTGCTTCCCAATACTACTCAAAGTGGTCTCAGGTTGCATTTGCAAATCTATGGCATAAGGATTTTTGCAAGCCCACTGAATATCAATTTTCCATTTAAGAAAAGCTCCTCCTTCCAATTCATTGATGCAAACTTTTAGGTAGCGTCCATCAACAAGACCTTCCATTTTTTTAGGAGGAGCAGAATGATGTTTAGACCTTTTAACCATCCTATCTAAGTCTCTTTTTTGAAATCCAATAACTTGACCTAATCCCTTAAAAAAATTGATGTCAGAAGAAAGGTTTGTGTATGGAGGATTACTCAGAAATAAAGCTCCTATCAATATGAAAAAAAGTAGAACTGCCATAGTTGAAAGTTGAGAATCCTAAATTAACTATCAAACTTATAACAACTACAAAAACCAAAAAGTTTCATGTACTTTCAAAAAAGATAGCTTTGCTTTAATTTAGTAATTTAGGCGGTTGCCAATTATCTATAGATTCTGCTAAATACTCTATAGCTTTGAGAAGATTAATCAAACGATAAGGAGCTTTATAATGGGCCAAATCCATTATTTCTTCATAATTAATTTCATTTCTTTTTACCCTTATTTCTTGAATAGGGTCTTTAATTGCTAACAATTTAGTTTTCATCCCCTTAGAGAAACCCATCATTGGAAAAGACCTTTGATTGCATTGTATTACAAAATTATTGTCAAACCATTCTTCATAGATTTCGATATCTTCCAACCCTATTCTTTTCTGAATTTTATCTTTTAATTTTTCAGTATACAGTGTTAATTGTAGGTTAGTGGTATTATCACATTCCCAGGTTACTGTAAGTCGCCAGATCGTCCCTGCCCCCTGCACAACAGCTCCTATATGCATCTTCATGGAACGACCTCCAACAAGTTTCTCAACACTTAAAGCAAATGGTTGATTTAGATCTATTTTTAATCTTCCTGACTGCTCTAGTTTCCATCCATAATTATTGTCAATGCGCCTTAACTCTGCCAAGAGTGATTTTATTTCTGATTCAGATGATGGCTTCTGCATAAAAGCACTAATAATCATCATAACCATAATTGGGATAAGTATTTCCATATTTATCCTAATTGTTTATAATCATTACTAATCTGGTAAGGAGGTTGCCATTGCTCTACCAAATTGGTCAGTTCTTGCAAAAGTTGAGCAACTTCTGCTAAATGCTCGCGTTTGTGTGTACTATCTAAACAAAAAGAACCACTATAAACTACCTTATTTCGAGTGACACTAATAGGAAGTAAGTTCTCTTGTACATCTAAGAGTTGATTACAAAAATCGGTGGAGAACATCTGCAATACAAAATGTCTATGATTGCATTGTACCACAAAAGTATCATCAAACTCTTCTTGGAAAACTTCTATATCTTCTACGCCAATTGTTTTTTTTTGGAACTTAGTGAGCATTGTAGTTAGATAGATCTGTAAATTTATATTATGCTTATTTTGGCAAGCAACTACCAACTCTATTTTCCAACTATCGTTATCATTACTAGACTTCTGAAAAACACGAATGCTTATTTTTCGTCCTTCTATCTTTCCTGAAATAGTTCGGTCAAATTTCCCAAACCATTCTGGTTTTTCGTTGAGTGGAGCCAACGATCTTAGCTCTATATTCAGTTCATCAACCAATAAATCTAAATGCTTTAATATTTTCTTTTTAGTCTTCTTGGCCTGAGTGGTTGCCCAAACAATAATACCTACAAGAATAACAACATAGGGAATCTCCATTTTGATGTATTTTGGTTGAATCGGAAGAATCTGTTTAAGTATATTTCTACAACCTATTAGTAAGGTAAAAAATTTATAGATTACACCAAATCCTTCCTTTTTTCGACGAAAAAGCCCTTACTCCAGAGGAATAAGGGCTTAAATATATATTATTTATATCAAATTAGTATGACACACCTAGGGCTTTGAGCGTTTCAAAATCTAATTGTCCAATTGGCAAACTGTTATCTTTTTGGAATTGAACTAGGGCCGCTTTAGTTTTACTTCCCATGATATCATCTACAGGACCTGGATCATATCCACGATTTTTAAGTGCCTGCTGAATTTCTTTGATCTTAACTTCGTTAATTTTGTTTTGACACAAAACTTCCTTCCATTCAGAATAACCACCTGGTTTGATCAACTTGCGGTTAGTCATTGTTTTGAACTCAGCAGGAACTTCTACTACTCTAGTTTCAGCAGGTTTAGTCATTACTGTTTTCTTCACTGCTTTGAATTCTGCAGGAATTTCGATCACTCTAGTTTCTGGTGCTTTTACCATTACTGTTTTCTTGATCGTTTTGTATTCTGCAGGTATTTCAGTTCTTTTAGTAGTTGGTGCTTTTACCATTACTGTTTTCTTCACTGTTTTGTACTCTGCAGGTATGCGTACTTCTTTCGAAGAAGGTGGTGTTTTCATTACCGTTTTAGTTACTGTCTCATACTGAGCAGGTACCTCTACCAAACACCAAACCATACAATCGTCAGGATTTTGAGAAAGACAATTTTTATCGCCTTTACGTTTCACCCATTTTGTTGATGCTGGAGCTATTTCGATTTGCTCTGTTACCGTTTCGTATTGTGCAGGTACTTCTACCAACTTTACTTCTTCTGATTTTATTTCTATTTTTTCCTCTACATCTTCATAAACAGCAGGTACTGGCTCCAAACGATAACTAGCTGGTTTCACCACAACACGCTCTTCTACCGTTTCGTATACAGCAGGAATTACCTCTAGACGGGTAGCTGCTGGCTTAATCTCTACTTGATCTTCTACTGTTTCGAATTGAGCAGGCATAATTTCTAAACGCTGTGTAGCTTGCTTAATCAAGACCTCTTCCGTAATGGTTTCGTACTCATCAGGGATTAAACATTTTGCATAACATTTTCCTGGTTCTGCATTTGGTGGATAATCTTGTGCTTGAGTAGTATATACTCCCAAAGCAAACATTGCTACCAATAAAAATTTGGGTTGGCGAAGTTTTTTCATAATTAACTAAATCAAATATATAATGAATGTAATATTATAAAAGAATAATCAACTAAAAATCAACACCTTACAAAAAACAATAATCTCTAAGGTTTAGATAAAGTTAATATGGCATAAAATAACGACTTTTTTTGTTATCAAGTAAATTTTGGATAACAAATAAACGATTTTATCACCTCTCTATGAGGGATATGGTGTTCTTGCCATTTCGAAATAGGTTGAATACTTCCATCTGCCATCAAAATTTTGATTTCAGTACCTCCAAAATCATAAGCAGTATTCGTTTCGGTTCCTTCTATTACTAGATATTCCAACTCTTTATCCGAAAGATTATACTTAACCTTAACTTCTGTACGTATTTGTTCAACAAAGTCACTTCCTATTGGGCCATCTTGCAATCTTACTCGCATTAATTTTCGATTTAACAGGTTTTGGGCTAGATAAGACAATACAAAATCTTCATGTTGGCTAAAACCTTTGAGGGCAAGAACAATATCATAATCATCAATTTGTTGAAAATGGCCTAAAACTTCTTCCTTCCTATCCAGAAGATCGGTTGAACTAATATCTTGACTTAAAAAATAGGCTAAACTCTTCGACACATCTAAGTCATAACCATTTTGCATCAAAACTTTAGCACGTTCAAGTGCCTTTACCAACATTTCACCAGCACAAATAACAGTCTTATGCAAATAGACTTGCCAATACATTAGGCGACGAGCAATCAAGAATTTTTCGATTGAATAAATTCCTTTGTATTCTACCACTAGTTCTTCTTTATAGACATTTAGGGTTTTAATAATCCGATTATAGCCTACCTTCCCTTCATATACTCCCGTAAAAAAACTATCTCTAGTCAAGTAATCCAAACGATCCATATCCAATTGCCCTGAGACCAATTGGTACAAGTATTTTTTATGATACTGATTCCTGAAAATTTTGAGGGCCAAGGTCAATCGTCCATCAAACTCTTTGTTCAGTTCTTCCATGAATGCTATAGATAAATCCTCATGAGGTATATTCAAGAGCACATATTCTAAAGAATGCGAAAAAGGTCCATGTCCAATATCGTGCAACAGGATAGCAATCATCAATCCTTCGGCCTCTTCCTCTGTTATTTCTACGCCCTTAATACGAAGTACTCGAATAGCTTTCTGAATCAGGTGCATAGCCCCTAAAGTATGATTAAATCGAGTGTGAGTTGCCCCAGGATATACATAATGTGTTAGTCCTAGTTGCGTAATTCGACGCAATCGTTGATAGTAAGGATGCTCAACTAATTCGAATATTAATCCATAAGGAATCTCTATAATTTCATAAATAGGATCATTAATAATCTTGTGTAAATGCCTCATAATTTGGTTGTCTGATTTATAGCAAGATAGTAGTTATTTTTTATTTTTTTGGTACTACTATACATTAGAAACCTTCAAGCCTAAAAATCTAATGACGGAAGCCCTAAAGCTTTACGCTATTTTTTTTATATTAATATGATTGTTGTTTATTCCACTTTAGTAATACTTCAAGCATGAAAAAATTCTCCCTCTTTCTATTTCTGCTGAGCTTTCTGCTACAGGCTCAAGCTCAAAAACAAGATTATATTCCCATCTCTATAAGTTATTATGGCGAATGGGCTTATCACCCTGGTATTAAGATTGGTTCGGAATACACGTTTTGGCAACGAGATGGAAAAGAGAAACCCAATAAAGACAGGACACACTTGCATTCCTTTTTGGTTACAGGCAACTTAGGATTTTATGTGCATCCTAACAATCATACTGGTATTACGTTGACTAGTGATGTAGGCTACCGATTTAGGAGGAGAAATGGATGGAGAATCGAAAACTTTTTATCACTAGGCTATATGGCTGCTATCAATGCTGGTGAGACCTATAAGTTGGATGCCAATGGTCAGGCTAAAAAAGTGCCTGTGGCTAGTCGAAGTTATTTGTGGGTAGGAGCCGTATTTGGTTGGGGACAAGACTTGGCTGTGCACAATATTCCTATAGCTTGGTTTTTGCGACATACTGTAGCGCTACAAGTCCCCTACAATACTATGGGGTTTGCCCCTAGACTTTATATAGACATTGGATTAACTTATTGTATTGGCCGATCTTTCTAAAATTAAATGAAAATGAAGAATATATATATAACACTGTTTTTGGGCTTATTGCTAGTAGGTAGTTCTTGTTCTAAGACAGAGCTAAGTACCACACAAGAAGATATTATTTATGTTCGATCAGCTGGTGCCGATATTCCTGCTTATGTATTTGGGAATGGTGCATCCAAAACCTTTGTGGTTATGATACACGGAGGTCCTGGTGGTGATGGTTTGGAATATAGAGCAGGATTGAGTATCAAACTGTTAGAAGAGGATTATGCTTTTGTTTATTGGGACCAAAGAGGGCAAGGGATGACTCACGGAGCATATAGTTTAGATAATCTTACAGTCAATACAATGGCTGATGATTTGTATGCATTAGTCAAAACACTTAGAGCTAAATATGGCGAAGATATTAGTGTGTTCCTGATGGGACACAGTTGGGGTGGCACTTTAGGCACGGCCTATATGGTTAGGGAAAATTATCAAAATGCTATTGAAGGTTGGATAGAAGTAGATGGAGCTCATGATATACCAATGCTCAATAAAGAAGGCATTCAGATGTTTTTGACTATAGGAAATGATCAAGTAAACAAATATGCTGAAGCAAAGGACCTTTGGCAAGAGATTTTGGATTTTGCGGACAGTGTAGACACTAGTAATATATCCACAGACGAGAGCCAAAAAATTAATGACTATGGATTCAAAGCAGAGGGGTATATACAAGAAATAACTCAAGATACTAGCAATACTTATCTCAATAGTTTTACTTGGTTTACAAACCCTAGCAATATTCTTATCAATAAATCTAACAATAACAACACTGCTCAGCAGCTCATGAATGAGGTTGAATCGATGTCTTTAACCAACCAACTCCACAAAATAACAGCACCTACTTTATTACTTTGGGGTAAATATGATTTTGTAGTTTCGCCGGCTTTGGCCTACAGTGCTTATTCTCTAATAAACTCCCCTGATAAAGAGCTAGTTATTTTTGATCATTCAGGACACTCTCCTATGGACAATGAACCCTTGTTATTTGTGCAAGTTGTGCAGGATTTCATTGAAAAACATAAAAAATAAACATTTTAGTTATACACATTTTAGTAAAAAAAATATCTACGCAAAATCATTACACTTGCTCTTATCCACATAAAATGGACAAAAAAAGGACTTATCCACGTTCATTTTGTGGATAAGTCCTTTTCCTGTGCATAACTTACTTAAGTTTTATTTTACAGGAGTCAACTTATAGCCCTCTTTCATCAATAATCTGATGACACCAGTTTTTCCACCCAAATGTCCTGCACCTACAGCAAAGAAAACAGGTTCCTTTTTAGCCATTTCTAAGATCAAAGGAATCCAGTTTTTATTACGGTTATCCAACAATAACTCTTGTCCTCCTTCCATCTCATCCATATCCCCAGTAGTAGCATTCAACAGGCCATCTACGTCTTGTTTCTTGTAGAGATCGACCATTTTATCAAATTCATTTTCACCCGTTTGCTCCTTTTTAGTTTCCTTAATCATTTCCACCAATTGTTCTGCTTGGTCTTCATAAGGTATTTTAGCAAATACGTCCATTTGGTCTTGAATCGTTTCTAAACCACCAAAAGTCATTTCTGCTTTCTGTGCTTTATACATCAATTCCATTTCGTAAGTTTTAGTATCTCCATCGATCATATCTACATAGACATAAGATGTCAACAGCATAGGCTTCCAATTAGCAAGCATAGAGAAAGGTACCATTTTAGCTTCCTTGCTTTTTGTTTCTTTCTCAAAATAATTCTTCACCAACTCATAATCCTCTTCACTCAAAAGGTCTTTCAATGTTTTCCCTTCATCCATTGGTGCCAATTGTAACATCTGCATCCCAGTAGCCATCATCTTGCTCATATCTATTTCCATCACCAATCGCTTGGTTTTAGCAAAATGTTCATCCATTTTATCTGTCCAGAAATAATCTTTTTCTGCAATTAGATGAATTGTTCCAAAAATGTACGAAGGCTTCTTGATACCAGGTCCGGTCAATTCCCACAATAAAGATTTTTCGAGCGTATCAGGGATTGATTGAGCTGAATTATTTTGAGTGGACTGACAAGCAGCTAAGGAAAGAGCAAGAATGGTTAAAAAGGCATAAAATAACTTTGGCATTTGTCTATTGTATTTTTTTATGTTCATAATCGAGTCCCTAAAAATAAAGCTTTTTCTAGGTGTTTAGGTATTCTGTCTTATTTTTTATAAGCAATTTTAGTAGATCTTACTACAGATAGAGTTGTATGAGGGAGAACTAGTAGATTTTTTTGTTTATTGCAATAAACACATAGATTCGTAGCCTTACCTACGAAATTGAGTATTTATAAAAATAATCGGAAAAAGATATTTAGTTCTCCACACTAATCTATTTGTAATAATGTCTAGTACTTAGACAAAAAAAAGGCTTCCACAATGTGGAAGCCCTTTGTAATATATTACACCTTTTATTTTAATTCTTCTAACAGCTTTTCTGCATTCTGTGTATACTCATGTCCTTTTTGACCTACAATGCTTTGCAAGAATTTTTTACAAGCATCGGTATTACCCATTTTATACTGAGCCAAGGCCATTATCCATTCAGCAGTAGCTTGATTGCTATGTTTAGGAGCATTGATTACTATTTCTAAGTTTCGAGAAGCAGAAGCCGCATCGCCTTCTTCTAGCTGAGCAATACTCAACACTAACAATACTTGAAGATCATCAGTTTTATGATTATTGATAAAATCATTAAGCGCATCAATAGCAGCAGGATAGTCTTCATTCGTAAAAAATCTAAGTGCATCTGATTTTACTTGGTCAACTTCTGTTGGTTGATAATCACCTGTACGAACTTCTCCACCCATAATAGCTAAAGAAGAAAAGTTTTCAACTTCAAAATGACCAGCTAACTCGTCTCCTCCCAAAAAACCATTAAACAAGAAAGATACACAAAACAATAGAGCAACTGCTGCTGCGGCAAAGTATGTATAAAATCTTTTTAGTGGAATCATTTTAGTGACGGCAGCACCTCTTCTATGCTTTTTTTCCCATTTAGCACAATTAGACTCCAATTCATCTAAATGAAGCATATCTAAGCCATCTAAAATATCATTGTAATCTTCTACTTCTGCCTTAAATGAAGAGTCTTGCATATACAGGTCATCATAAACCTGTTTTTGAGAACCTAAGCGGTTTCTACGTTTTTTTTCGATGAGTCGGATTCTGTCTACATCTTCCATAATTAAAAATTTAATGTGTGGACAACATTTCTAAAATTAGGCTAAAACAATTTTACAACAAATTGCTCTTTTTGTTAGATGCAACCATTTCTCGAAGTTTCTTTAGACACAATGATTTGCGTTTTCGGACAACACGTTCATCACTATACCCCATTTCTGATACTACGGCATCAGCAGAAAAACCCTGAATAAACATTAACTGAAGAAGTTTGCGACAAGGATCGCCTACTTCATCTAATAAATGTCGGACTAACTCTTTTTGATGATTCTTTTGGTAATCATCCAAAATGTCGTTGTCTACCTGGTTATTAATAGCTGATGTATTGGATACATCATCCAAATTGACTGTTTTGTTATGTTTATCTCTAAACTTTTCTCTAAAGAGATTTTTCCCTATAGAAAACAAATAAGTCTTAATAGTACTTGTCAACTGGGTGAGTTTCCCATTCCTTACATTCATGTACAGAATAGTATATGCCTTTTGATATACTTCAATGGCATCTTCTTCATCACAACTATACAGCTGAATAGCCCATATTATAAAGGGCTTTCTATTATCATCGTACAGTTTTTCCAGTATTTTTGGATTGCCACTTCTTATGGCATCCAAAGTTGAGCTATCTTTGTTTACAGGCATTTATGCTTAAAATTTCCAATTTGTTACCGCTATTTTTCTTTTTATCTAAAATAAAAGTCAACAACACGACAAACTGTCCTATAGTTCCTATTTTTTAAAAATAATCCTATGATTTTACGAAAAAATCTTCAAATTTTGTGTTTTAGTGGTTTAGTATATTCCTCTTGTCGAAAAAAAAGGAAGGTTTGACCTCTTTTTCTTATTTTTATGACTATTAATGTAAAGTTACGGTTTTCTAAACACAATTAAAAACAAATAACTTATGAATAACAGTTCTAAGTTTTTATCACTATTTCTAGCGTTTATTGTTGGAGGTTTTGCTATTGGTTGCAAAACAACAGACAAGACAACTACCAAAAAAACTGATAAAACAGAAACAGTTGTTTCTACAGACACTGAAGAAACTCCTGACACAACTTCTCCTCTCAACAAATTGAATAAGATATCAGGTAGTAATGTTACGACTACTAGTGTAGAAGAGAACGCAAGTGGAATGGACAAAGAATTACCTTTTGATGGCAATGTACGTACTGGTACGCTTGAGAATGGCATGAAATATTATATCCGCAAAAATGCAAAACCTGAAAATCGTATAGAGTTACGTTTGGCTCTAAATGCAGGGTCTATGCAAGAGGAAGACAATCAACGTGGTTTAGCTCACTTTGTAGAGCACATGTGTTTTAATGGAACTAAACATTTTGAGAAAAATGCTTTAGTTGATTTCTTAGAATCTACTGGTGTTCGTTTTGGTGCAGACCTTAATGCTTATACTAGTTTTGATGAAACAGTATATATGCTTCAAATCCCTACAGACAAAGAAGGTCTAGTAGATAAAGGTTTGTTGGTAATGAGTGACTGGGCAACTGGTGTAAGTATGGATAGCGAAGAGATTGACAAAGAACGTGGTGTTATTGAATCTGAGTGGCGTACTCGTTTGGGTGCAAGTGAGCGTATGCGTCAAACTTGGTGGCCAAAAGTTTTTTATAAAACTCGCTATGCTCAACGTTTGCCTATCGGAACTATGGAGGTTATCAAAAAATCTCCTTATGAGCGTCTACGTACATTCTACAAAGATTGGTATCGCCCAAACCTACAAGCATTAGTTGTAGTTGGTGATTTGGATTTGGATGAAATGGAGGCTAAAATCAAAGAAAAATTCTCTGTTCTCAAAAACCCAGAAGTTAGTAGAGAAAAAGAAAGTTCTGATGTTCCTGATCATGACGAAACATTTGTAGCGATCGCAACTGACAAAGAGGCTACCAATAGTACTATTACAATGTACACTAAGCATGATCCTATGCGTATCAAAACATTGGATGATTACCGTACTACATTGTTGCATGGCTTATACAATGGTATGTTAGGCGAACGTTTTGATGAAATCGCTCAAGACAAAGATGCTCCTTTCTTAAATGCAGGTGCTGGTTATGGTGGTTTTGTTCGTGCTAAAGATTCTTACTATGCTAGTGCTACAGCCAAAGAAAAAGGCTTGTTAGAAAGCTTACAAATCTTACTAAAAGAGCATGCAAGAGTATTGCAACATGGTTTCACAGAAACAGAGTTAGAGCGTCAAAAACTATCTATGCTTAAGAGTGCAGAACGCCAATTCAAAGAGCGTGACAAGATTACTTCTGGTCGTTTAGCTATGGAATGTGTTTATCACTTCTTGCAAGCTGAGCCAATGTTTGGTGCGGAAAAAGACTTACAATTGACTAAAGAGTTTTTGCCTACTATCAAACTAGAAGAAATCAATGCTTTAGCTAAAAAATGGATCATTGAAAAAAATAGAGCTATCGTAGTTCAAGCTCCTGAAAAAGAAGGTGTAGTTATTCCTACTGAAGAGCAAATCCGTGCTGAATTAGACAAATTCAAAACATTGAAGGTTGAAGCATACAAAGATAAATTCTTAGATCTTCCTTTGTTAGCCAAAGAGCCTACAGCAGGTAAGGTAGTTGAGACTAAAGAGATCAAAGATAACGATCTAAACATCACAGAATTCAAACTATCAAATGGTGTTCGTGTTGTATTGAAACCTACTGAATTCCAAAACGATCAAATTTTACTACGCTCTTTCAGTCCTGGAGGACACTCTATCTACAGTGATAAAGATTATCCTACGGCTGCTAATGCTGCAAGCATTATTGATGAGTCTGGTATTGGCGAGTTTGACCTAATCTCTTTAGAGAAAAAATTAACTGCTAACACAGTAGGTCTTACTCCTTTCATTGGTGAGATGTATGAAGGTTTTAACGGTTCTTCTTCTGTAGAAGATTTCGAAATACTACTAAAACTAGTACACTTGTATGCTACTGCTCCTCGCAAAGATAAAGACGCATTTGAGCGTTATATCGATCAAAGTAAAGAGCAAGTACGTAACTTGATGTCTAACCCAATGTACTATTTCTACGATCAGTTGGTAAGTACTCAAAACGGAAAACACCCACGTAGAAAAATGATTCCTACAGAGGAAGATATGGACAATATTGATTATGCTCGTGCATTCGAGATCTACAAAGATCGTTTCTCAGATTTCAGTGATTTTACATTTGTATTTGTAGGGAACTTTGAAGTAGACAAAGCTAAGCCTCTTTTCGAAAAATACTTAGGAAGTTTACCAAGCACTAATCGCAAGGAAAACTGGAAAGATATAGGAGTAACTCCTCCTGTAAACGGTGCTACTAATGCTCAAAAGAAAGGTGTAGCTCCACAAGCTAATGTTTACGTTGGTTTTATAGTACAAGACGAATGGACTAGAGAAAAAGCTCATCATGTATCTTCTATGTCTAAAGTATTAAGCATTATGGTTCGTGAAAACTTACGTGAAGACAAAGGTGGTGTATACAGCCCTTCTGTAGGTGGTGGATTCTCTAAAAAGCCTAAAGGCCAATCAGGAATCACTGTTATTTTCCAATGTGCTCCTGAAGATGTAGATGACCTAGTTGCTGCTGTAAAAGAAGAAATCAAAGACCTACAAAAAAATGGGCCTTCTGAAGAAAACTTTGTAAAAATTAGAGAGCAACAACGTCGTGGTTTTGAGACTGACACAGAGAAAAATAGTTTCTGGGCTGGCGCTCTATCTTCTTACTACCAAGATGGTCGCAACCCTAAAGATATCTTAACTTACCCAGACTTGATTGAAAAACTCACTAAAGAGGATATCAAGAAAGCTGCTAATACATTCATGGACTTAGACAAAGCCATTATTGTAACAGTTAAGCCAGAAAAAGTAACCGAAGAAAGACCGTAACCAATCATTTTTTTTGGTAATTTGAGAAGCTGCTTACCCTTGGGTAAGTGGCTTTTTTGTATTTTGGGTAGTAGCATAAACGATTAATACAAAACTATGTCTCTAGAAAAAAGTATCACTGAATTCAAAACCCAATACCCTTTTCTTACAGAAGAGGACATTAGCTCGTTTTTAGATATTTGCAAACTGCAAGCGCTCCAATCAGGGCAACAGTTCATGGACTTGCACGAAAAATCTTGGAAAATGGCTTTTATGCTAGATGGCCTTTTGAGAGGATACTACATCAACCCTGATGGTATTGATATGACCATTATGTTCAGAACAGAACTAGAGGTCGTAGCTTCTTGGGAAACGATACTACTCAATAAACCCTCTAACCATATTATAGAGGCTATAGACCCTAGCCAACTTCTAGTATTTAGCCATAAGGATTTAAAAAATCTAATGGATCAAAACCCCAAAATAGAAAAAGTCTACAATGCTATGTTGCACCAATTATTAGCAGACTCATTAGAACATATACAATCCTATATCAACGAAAAACCAGAAAATCGCTACAAAAAACTACTTGAAAGTGATCGCCCTATCCACCGTATTCCTCAAAAATATATTGCCTCCTTTTTAGGTATTACACCAGAGTCCTTCTCTAGACTAAAAAAACGTATGCTCGACTAAAAAAACTTTACAGCTAAATTCATTTCTTATCTTTAGGTAAGTCCTATCCTATTTGCTTGATCTAAATTTGTTGATGTAATCATTTAATCACAAAAATTAAAACATCAACTATAATGAAAATGACCTTAGCTGAGTTTATTCAACATGGTTTAGTCTTACATGGACTTAGATATTTTTTAGTAGCAGGAGGTGCCTTTCTGTTTTTCTATGTTTTTTTCAAAGCAAAATGGTTTCCATACAAGATTCAACTCAAAAACCCTAAAACAGCCGACTATATTCGAGAAATAGGTTATTCCTTATTCACCATACTATTATTTGTAGGTGCAGGAGTTGCTATATTTTTTACTCCATTTTATCATATTACACAGATCTATCTAGATTTTGGAGCCTATGGTTGGGGCTATTGGGGCGTGAGTATCATCCTAATGATTTTTATACATGACACCTATTTCTACTGGTCTCATCGCCTAATGCATCACCCCAAACTATTTAGAATTACCCATTTGGTTCACCACCAATCCAATAATCCCTCCCCTTGGGCGGCCTTCTCTTTTCAACCTATAGAGGGCGTATTAGAAGTTGCCGTTATCTTTATTATTGTACTAGTGATACCTACACACCCTACAGCTATTCTAGCATTTTTAGTGTTCATGATGCTTTACAATGTCTATGGGCATACAGGCTATGAACTCTTCCCCAAAGGAACAAATAAACACTGGTTAGGCAAATGGTTCAACACCTCTGTCAATCACAATATGCACCACAAATACAGTTCGCACAATTATGGTTTATACTTTACCTTTTGGGATGAATGGATGGGCACTACTCACCCTAAATACCACGAAACATTTGAGGAAGTAAAATCTCGGAAGGCACACAAACCAAAATCACAACCAACAGTATAATTAATAGCAATAGCGAAGTACTCTGAAGTATTTCGCTATTATTTTTCCCACAAAACCCCTTACTAAAATCCGAAAAAAATAAGCCACTAAACCCTATCAAAAGGCTTATATTAAAATATAATCTAGTTTTCCTTACGAAAAACAGATTATATTGTGGTTGATATAGATAGACCGGTCACTTACTTTTAGGTCATAACTAAAACTTAAAACACCAGTCTATGAAAACGATCTTACCAATCTTCGCTTTTATTCTTTGTCTGAGCAATCTTATTTATGCACAAACTACTGCTATTCCTGATCCTAATTTTGAGCAAAAACTAATCTCTCTAGGTATTGACTCTGACAATACTGTAAATGGGCAGATTTTGAATAGTGATGCAGCAGGAGTTACTCATTTGAATGTTAATTATAGTACAATTTCAGATCTAACAGGTATTACTGCTTTTGTAAATTTGGATACATTAAACTGCGGAAATAATCAATTAACCTCTTTAGATTTAAGTTCGAATACTGCGTTGACCGAATTGGACTGTAGCAATAATCAATTACCTTCTTTAAACCTAAACTCTAATCTAGCTTTAACTAGATTACTTTGCTCCTCAAACCTGTTACTTTCCTTAGACCTAAGTTCGAATATAGCTTTAGATTTCTTAGATTGTAACAGCAATCAATTAACGTCTTTAGATCTAAGTTCGAATACAGCCTTAAGCCTTATAGGTTGTTCCTACAATCAATTAACGTCCTTAAACCTGACTACTTGCACCTCATTGGCCGCCCTATATTGCGAATACAATCAATTAGCTTCCTTAGATCTAAGTTCTTGTCCCCTATTGACCGCCTTATATTGCTCTCACAATCAATTAGCTTTCTTAGACCTAAGTTCTAACAGCATACTAACTGAATTAGGTTGTAGCTATAATCAATTAGCTTCCTTAGATCTAAGTTCTTGCTTCTCATTGACCGCCTTATATTGCTCTTTAAACCAATTATCCTCTTTAGATTTATCTAATACTATTTTGATTTTTTTAGATTGCGAATACAATCAAT
>JAAEPD010000489.1 GCA_024222455.1 Aureispira sp. | reverse complement strand
GTTCTACTACTATATATAATCCAGTAGTTACTCCAACAGTTACTACTGTGTATAATCTCACCGTCACCAATAGTAAAGGCTGTAGCAATCAGGATTCTATCGTGATGAATATAAAGCCACCACAGTGTAGCAATCCTAATGTTTTTGTGCCCAATGCATTTACGCCTAACAACGATGGACAAAACGATGTTCTTTATGTACGTGGAGCGAATATCCGAGAGCTTTATTTTGCTGTCTATGATCGTTGGGGCGAAAAGGTGTTTGAAACAACTAGTCTTGATATTGGTTGGGATGGTACCTTCAAAGGAAAAACCTTGCCTCCGGATGTATTTGGCTATTATCTAGATTGTAAATGTGATGATGGTTATACCTTATTCCAAAAGGGGAATGTGACCTTGATTCGATGATAGAGATTTGAGTCTTTTATAAAAAAGGGTAATTTGGAAATGATTGATGATGGAATATAAAATTTTAGATAATCTGATTGATGATAATTCTTCAAAAAGCAATATTTCTGCCTCTAATAAGATGAAAAAGTTAATAATTGATTATTTAAAGAGTGGTTATTGCATTTGTTATATTGCAGGAGATAATGAGCCAAGCCTTTTTTCTGATGGGAAATGGGTCTGGTCTATGGATTTGATTAAGGATGTGAATAAAGGTTTAATTAAAAACTTGCCATTAAAGTTTATCGAATATGCTTTAGATTGGAAAGTCCCCCAATTAACAAAGGAAGAACTAATAGCAATTGAGTTATTTACTCATGGAGGAAACCCTCCTCAAAAAGTTGCAATAATACCTAGGAAAGTTTGGAAAAAGAAGTAAAAAAAGAACAAGAAAAAAAGTCAAACTAAATGAAAGATTTAATTCTAGATGATCAAAAACAGAAGGAGAATATTTCCTTATTATTGGCTACTGGAATGTTCACATTTTTATTGATTTCTGTGCTTACTATATTAGTGAAAATAGTAACAAGAGATTTACTTATAGTAAATAATTTCGAAGGAAATATAATTTTTGGATTTTCTGAAATTGGAAGAATTTTAACTGTTACTGTTGTAGCCTTTTTTCTATCCCAAAAGATAAAATCAAATGGACTAAATGATATTCAGAAACTAAAAAAAATGCTAAAAAAGATTATTCTAATTTTCATTATAATTCAAGCATTTCAATATGGTTATTCATTGTATCGTCTTGAAATATGGACTGATGATTTTATTAACAAAGTACAAGAATACTCTTACTCAGTTAATCCAATGAATAGAATGACAATGGTTTATCGTGGAATTATATCTTCTTTTATGGATTTTTTGGAATATGTCATAATTGGATATTTTTTTCTGAAAAAGAAATAAGGAATTCAAGTTCAGAAATGAACATTTATCACCAAGTTAGTAGTTAAATGTATTACTTTGTTGAGTCCACATTCTGATAAATTACTAGATGATAGTAAGTGTTTTAAGTACACCTCTTAGAAAAATAAGGTCTCAAAATCAGGCAAAATACCTGTGAAAATTAGGATCAAAACTATTAGAATCAGTATAATAAAAATTACTCCTGTAATTGTTATAAGAGCTAGACTAGCATCACTAGGTTCTATGTTTTTGTATTTCCAACCTTCAGAGATATACCAATGCGCTCTAGGTGCAGCAATCATGGTTCCCGAAAGAAACAATAGAAGAATAGAACCAATTATAATCCCCAAAACGTGTAAAGGATTATCTAAAATAGTGAGTAGAAATATCATGATTTAATAGTTTTTCTATTATTGTAAATAGTTTAACTATGTTTTTAGTTCCACTACTCTTATAAAATTGTTAACACCAACCAAAAAAAGGCCTACCTGCATCTATCCTTATAAGATAGACTACTTCTGTTCAAATATGATTTAAATCATTTTATGCTCCGATCAAATATTTGGTATTAGAGATAATAAATGATATTTTGGTTTAAGTATAAAGCCCAAATTAATGAATAGTAAAATTAATCGATCTTTTTGCGCTTAACTTCGTTGAAAAGCCTCGTGATAGCTAAGGCTATCCCTGCATTTTTCGCCTTGTTATTCATCAAAAATCTCTGTAATTTTAATTATTATTTATTCAGCCTTTATACTTAGCTGTTTTTTACACATCATCAAATTAAGATAAAATGAGGATATTAATCTGGATTTTAGCTTTTGTACTGCTTGGACAAACCACCATGTTTGCCCAAAAAAATAAAAAAGCACCCTACGAAAAACAATGGAAAACTATTGATTCTTTAGAGCGAAAAGGGCTGCCTAAATCAGCCTTGAAAGAGACTGAAAAATTGCTCAAGAAAATAAAGTCGCAATCCAAAAAAGACTACTATGCACCTCAATATGTCAAGGCACTGATTCATTACAATAAGTATCAGTCGAGGCTAGAGGAAAGAGGAGTAGAGTTTGCCATTTATCGTTTTAAGGATGCTTATGAATCAGAAAAAGATCCTCTACTCAAATCTATTTTAGGTTCTTTGTTGGCCGAGGGCTACACTAAATACCTAGAAAATAATTACTACAAAGTATCTCAGCGTACACCAGTAGAGGGCATGACCACAGATAGTATCCACTTTTGGGATATGGAAATGTTTACAACTACCATTTTTGAGCTGTACCAAGCTTCTATAGCTCAAGAGCAGATCAAAACTACTCCTATAGAGCAGTTTAAAGCTATTACGGCTGGAGGTGTTTATAATAAAGGTTTGCGTCCTACTGTTTATGACTTTTTGGTACACAGAGCTATCGACTTCTTTTCGAATACACGTTATTACCTTACCAAACCGGTATATGAATTTTATATTCAGGAACCAGCTATGCATGGCAACCTAAAAGAGTTTTTAGGAGCAACTTATAAGACAAAGGATAGTTTAGCAGTACGTTATTGGGCATTAGTGTTGTTTCAAGATGCCTTGAAATTTCATGAAAAGGATAAAGACCCTGCTGGGCTAATTGATTTGGATTTAAAACGCTTGCGTTTTGTCCGCAACAATAGCATTTTATCAAACAAAGATGAGCTGTTTTTTGAACAGATGCAACGCATAGAAAAGGATTATTCAAAATCACCAGCTTCAGCAGAGGCTTCTTATGAGATTGCACAAAATTATTACAACCAGTCCTCTTATGATCCTAAGGATAAGGAAAACCCTAAACGTTGGGACCGTAAAAAAGCTTATGAATATTGTGCTAAAATAATCTCGAAATTTCCAGGGAGTTATGGAGCTAAAAAGTGTGAAGCTTTGCAGTCACAAATACGTGCCAAAAGCATGAATTTAATGACCGCTTCTATAGAGCCTATCAATAAACCAATTTTAGCAAAGTTAGACTATAGAAATGTATCTAAATTATACTTTAGATTGTTGGAAGTTGATGATGAAAAACTGGCTATTTTTAATAAAAAACGGACCAGCGCAGAAAAAATAAAATACTTAGGGTCTATGCGCCCGATCAAGAAATGGGATCTTACTGTTGAAGATGGAGGTGACTACCATGCACACAGTACAGAATTGATGGTGCCTGGACAATCTACAGGACAGTATATGTTAGTTGTCTCTGAAGACAAGAGATTCAAACATGATAATAATGGAGTAACCTACATACATTTTAGAGTGTCTAATATTGCTTATACCTCCAGAAAACAGAAGTATAAAGGATACACAGAGTTTAATGTAGTAGATCGCATGACTGGACAGCCATTGGAAGGCGTAAGATGTGAGTTTTGGGTGAGTCGCTACAACTCTAGCAAGCGTGCTTATGAATATATCAAAGCTGGAGAAACAACTAGTGATAAAGATGGCTATTTGACTTCAGAATCAGTTAGTGCAGCAGATTATAACTCTAGAAATCTATATCCTAGATTCTTTTACAAAAAAGATTATTTAGACACAAAAAATAGTTTTTTCAATTATAAATATGATAGGAATGAGCGGATTAGTTATCAGACAACATTCTTCTTAGACCGAGCTATTTATAGACCAGGACAGACCGTTTATTTCAAAGGTTTATTAGTGGCTTATCATCCTGATGGACGTAGAGAAATAGTAACCAACGAAAGTGTGAGTGTTGCACTCTATGATGCCAACTACCAAGAGGTGAATAGAATGACACTAACCACCAATGAGTATGGGACGTACAATGCTAAGTTTGTAGCTCCTGCCAAAGGAATGTTGGGTTCTATGCGCATACAATCTAGTTATGGTGGTAATACTTCTAATAAATATTTTAGAGTAGAAGAATATAAACGTCCGAAGTTTGAGGCTAAATTTAATCCAGTAACAGGTGCTTTCAAGTTGGATGATTCTGTTACTGTAACAGGTATAGCGCAAGCTTATGCAGGAAACAATGTAGATGGTGCTAAAGTGAAATATAGAGTAGTTCGTCAGGTTCGTTTCCCTTATTGGAATTGGTGGCGTTGGGGCTATAATCCTTATAGCACTCCTGACAAAGAGATTGGTTTTGGTGAAACAGTTACAGATGAAAAGGGAGAATTTAAGGTCAGTTTTAAGGCGGAGGCAGATAAGAACTTGCCAGCTGATCGAAAACCACAATTCAACTATACCGTATATGCAGATATAGTAGATATTACAGGCGAAACGCACAGTACACAGGTTTATGTAAGTGTGGGTTATATTACTTTGAGTACAGATATTCGAGTTTCTGGTAATGTGGAGCGCAATTCTGCCAAGCCATTCAAAATAAAAACAACTAATCTTAATGGCGAATTTGAAGCAGCCAAAGGAACAGTTGTTATTGAGCAATTGAAAACGCCTGAGGTGCCTTATGTTAGCCGTTATTGGAGTGCACCAGATATGGTAACTATTAGTGAAGCTGATTTCAAAAAATGGTTTCCAACAATTCCTTATGGAACAGAAGATGATTACAAAAATTGGCCAATAGTCAAAACTACTTTAAGTAGTGACTTTGATACCGAAAAATCGAAAGAGTTGACTATTGCAGACCTTAAATCTTGGCCTCAAGGCAAATACAAACTGACCTTGAAAACGCAAGATAAGTATGGCGAAAAAATCGAACTGCAAAAGTATTTTACCTTGTTTGATAAAAAAGCCAAAGAGGTGCCTCTAAATCAAGCCTTATTTGTGGCTAAGACATCTCTCAAAGGGGAGCCTGGAGATACTGTATATGTTGATTTAGGTAGTATAAATAAGGATGCAGAACTTTTAGTAGAGTTTGAGCGCGATAATGAGATAATCGGTAAGCAATGGGTGAAATCAGAAGGTCGTCAACGTATCCCTTTTGTGATAGAAGAAAAGCACCGTGGTGGTGTAGCCTTCCATATCATGAATGCTCAGCACAACCGTTTCTTTAGCACTAATGGAAATATAACAGTGCCTTGGAGCAACAAGGATTTAAAAATAGAGTACAGTTCTTTCCGAAACAAGCTGTTGCCAGGACAAGAAGAAGAATGGCAGGTTAAAATATCTGGTCCTAAAGGGGATAAGGTAGCTGCAGAAGTAGTAGCTAGTATGTATGATGCTTCTTTAGATGTATTTGCTTCTAATTATTGGTCTCGTGTTAGTTGGCCTAATAACTATGGTAGATTGTATTGGCAAGGAAATAATTGTTTCCGCTCCTCTTATGCTAACAGTATTAATCATGATAACTGGTGGGAAAAAACTTATGCACCAAGTCGATCTTACAAATACTTGCAGTGGTTTGGTTTTGCCTTTTATGATTACTATGGATATTATGGTGATAAAATGGTGGCTAGAAGCAGTAGCAATGAAGTTATGATGGATGGTGATAAAATGGAAGAGATGGAGGAAGACATGGCTCCTATGGCAGAACCAGATCCACAACCAACAGAAGCTCCTACAGCGACAGCTAAGGTAGCTAGAAAAGAGAGTGCTAAAAAGAATCAGACTATTACTGACCCTGAACCTACTACTAAGCCAGAAGGTGATGCAGAAGATTTTTCAGAGGTGAAAGTACGTACCAATCTTAATGAGACGGTATTCTTTATGCCTGATTTGATGACTGATGCAGAAGGCAATGTGATTATCAAATTCACGATGAATGAGGCCTTGACTCGTTGGAAGTTTATGCTATTTGCACATACCAAAGATCTTAAGACCATGACTTCTACCAAAGAAGTGGTGACTCAAAAGGATTTGATGATTATGCCAAATGTGCCTCGTTTCTTACGTCAGAACGATGAGATAGAGTTAACAGCTAAGGTGTCTAATATGACAGAAGAGCTGATGAAAGGACAGGCTATCTTGAAAATATTTGATGCTGTAACCATGAAGCCTGTAGATGTAGATTTTGGAAATAGCAAAGCTACCTTAAATTTTGAAGCTAAGTCTAAACAGTCTGCACCTCTATCTTGGAAGATAAAAGTACCTGATACTTGGACCAATACATTGTCTTATCAAGTAATAGCTAAATCTGGTGATTTCTCTGATGGAGAAGAAAACGGATTGCCTGTATTGACGAATCGTATGTTGGTGACGGAAACGATGCCACTACCTGTACGTGCTAAACAAAAACGCAAATTTACATTTAAGCGTATGGCAGAGGTGAGCAAATCGCCTACTATGCGTCAGCACAAGTTGACTCTAGAGTTTACGCCTAATCCTGCTTGGTATGCTGTGCAAGCATTGCCTTACTTGATGGAGTATCCTTATGAGTGTACAGAGCAAGTGTTCTCTCGTTTTTATGCGAATAGTTTAGCAACAAGTGTGGTGAATTCTCATCCTAAAGTAAAAGAGGTGTTTGAGAAATGGAAAACAGTGGATAAGGATGCTATGTTGAGCAACTTGAGCAAAAATCAAGAGCTAAAATCTGCTCTACTCGAAGAAACGCCATGGGTAATGCAAGCACAAAGCGAAGAACAGCAAAAACAGAACATCGGTGTTTTGTTTGATATGACCCGTATGAGCAAAGAGTTGGCCGATGCTAGAGATAAAATGGCAGACCGTCAGTTGTCTAATGGCGGTTTTTCTTGGTTCCCTGGTGGGCAAGATAGTTGGTATGTAACACAGTATTTAGTAGAGGGAATGGGGCACTTAGATAAGCTAGGTGCAAGAGATAAGGATAACAAGATTATGGTAATGATGGCTAGAGCATTGGGCTATATCGACCAAGAATTGGCGGATCATTATACTCGTTTGTTGGAGTATGCTGCTAAACAAAAGGATAAAGAGAAGTACTTGGCAGAAGATCATTTAGATGGAATGGTAATGCATTATCTATATGCGCGTAGTTTTTATCCTGAAGCAGGTATTGAGAATACAATTACTAAAGAGGCGATTGCTTATTATGAAGCGCAAGCTGTAAAATATTGGTTGAACAAAGGTATCTACATGCAAGGAATGTTAGCGTTGACTATGCACCGCAAAGGTGAAGATAAAGTGACTCCTACAGCAATTGTAAAATCTTTGAAAGAAAAAGCACTTAACCATAGCGAAATGGGCATGTATTGGAAGTATCCTTCTGGTTATTTTTGGTATCAATTACCTATCGAAACACATGCTTTGATGATAGAAGTATTCCATGAAGTAGCTAAGGATGATAAAGCTGTAGAAGACCTTAAAACTTGGTTGTTAAAAGCAAAACAAACTACACATTGGAAGACCACTAAGGCTACAGCAGCTTCTTGTTATGCTTTGCTAATGACTGGTAATAACTTATTGGCAGAGGATAAAGAGGTGTTCATCAAAATGGGCAAAACCAAATTAGACCAATCTCAAATCAAGAAAGAGGCTGGAACTGGTTATTTCAAGAAAACTTGGGAAGCTGATGAAATTACGCCTGATATGGCAACTATTACCATCAAGAATCCTAACAATGTAGTTTCTTGGGGTGCATTGTACTGGCAGTATTTTGAGGATATGGACAAGATTACACATTTCAAAGAAACACCTTTGAAATTGAATAAGAAGGTATTCAAAAAGGTAAATACCCTCAAAGGGCCTGTCTTGAAAGCGATAGATGCTAAGGATGTAAGCTTAGAACCTGGTGACCTCTTGACTGTGCGCATAGAGCTGAAAGTAGACAGAGATATGGAGTATGTACACATGAAAGATACTCGTGCTTCTGGTTTTGAGCCAGAAAATACCCTAAGTCAGTACAAATATCAAGGTGGTTTAGGTTACTATGAGAGCACTCGTGATGCTTCTACTAACTTCTTTATTAGCTATCTTTCTAAAGGTACTTATGTATTTGAATATCCACTACGTGTTAATCATAAAGGTGATTTCTCTAATGGTGTGACAACTATACAATGTATGTATGCGCCTGAGTTTACATCGCATTCTGAAGGAATACGTGTACAAGTGAAGTAATAGTCTAAAAATATACAGATTTAGATTAAAATGGCTGCTAGGAAAACCTAGTGGCCATTTGACTGTTGTGGATAGTGTAGCCTATTGGAAACTAGTATAAGATAACGTGAACTAAAGAGCTAAAGCTTCCTATTAATCAATAATTATCAGCAATTAAGAGGTAGTTTCTTGTCACTCAGAGGTGGTTCGATACCGCCGAAGAGTCTCAGGTTACCACTAACTGGAAAGTACTTTGAGACTCTTCGGGGACATTTAGTCCCACTCTGAGTGACAAAAGGTTTGTTATTAGTTATTTATCAGGTATTTTAATCCTTAGTTCACGTTAAGATAATAAGAGAAACATATCTAAGTTTCTAAAGGAAATTTAGCCACTTATTCCCAATGTTTAAATATTGAGTTTTTAATGATTTTGAACCAATCTTAACTTTTTTTTAGAAAAGTTTAGATGGATTGTTTTTTATTCAACATTATAACATTCAACTTTCAACATTTGATGCGATGGCTCTAAAATTATTAAAAATGATTTTAGGTGTGGTTGCTTTATATAAGATAATAGATCAACATGAATTGGATAAAATCAATATTCCTATCTTCTTTTATAGCCTTAATTATATTGGGAGGTGCATGGTTAGGAATGAATAGTGAAGGGTTTTCTAGCTCTTTTTTGTGGTGGGGAGTATTGCTGAATACCCTAGTGGTGGCAGGCTTTTTTAGTATTATTTTTGTGAAACCTAAAATTACGGTAGATCGACATTTGCTGCCTTTTTCTATCCCCATGTATTTGGGTGGAGATTTGGCTATATTGAGTTTGTTTTTGGATGCGGAGCTCAATTATTATGGTTTAGGTTTGAGTTTAGTTTTTGTGGTAGGGTGGTTGGCTTATGTCTATTGGTATTCTAGGCTTGATCGACATACACCTAGTTTGGATGTAGGGAAGTTGTTGCCCAAAGTAGGGTTTGAGAATCCTCAAGGAGAAAAGGTGTCTTCCAATGACTTTGTAGGGCAGCCGACTGTTTGGTTGTTTTATAGGGGGAATTGGTGCCCACTGTGTATGATGCAGATAAAAGAAATAGCAGCGAGCTACAAAGAGATAGAAAAAATAGGGGCAAAGGTAGCTTTAGTTAGCCCTCAGCCGCATAAGTTCACTAAATCATTGGCTCAAAAACATGAGGTGAATTTTGATTTTCTAGTAGATGTAGAAAATAAGGCTGCTCAACAGTTGGGTATTGCTCATGATGGTGGATTGCCTACAGGTTTACAAGCATTGGGCTATGCAAGCGATACGGTATTGCCTACCGTAATTATCTGTGATGCAGAAGGTAAGATTGTGTATAGAGATTTGACAGAGAACTATAGAATACGCCCCGAACCTCAAGACTTTTTAGAAGTCTTGAATAAATTGTAATAATGGAAGAAGATATATATAGAAAAAAGTTATCAACTAAACCTGCAAGATTTTGTTAATCTTGCAGGTTTTTTTCTAAAAACTCCTATTATGCGCCCCTTTTATTCAAAACCTACTACCATTTTACCAAAACCAAAATACTATTTGAATTATGTTAGGGACTATTTTAATTTTGATTTTCACCTTGCTGGTGTTGCCTACTTTTTCCTTTTATTATGGGGAACCACTGACCATGTTGCAACAAGGAATACTCTTAGATACTTCTGTGATTGTGGGAATTGTTATTTTGTACTGTTTTATAGTTGGAGAGTTGACTAAGAATACTAGCCAAGTGGATAAGCTTTGGAGTATTGTGCCAATTGTTTATGCTTGGTATATTGCTGTTGCAGGCGATTTAGAACCTAGATTAATATTAATGGCTGTTTTAGTAACTATTTGGGGGGCTCGTTTGACTTATAATTTTGGCCGAAGAGGAGGTTATTCTTGGAAGTTTTGGGCAGGTGAAGAAGATTATAGATGGGATGTATTGCGTCAGAAACCAGGGTTTAATAATCGCTGGGTATGGATGTTGTTCAACCTATTTTTTATCTGTTTTTATCAGCAAACGCTGATTTTCTTGTTTACCTTACCTATCTTGACAGGTATTGATGCAGCTAACCCTCAATTGTTTTGGGCAGATTATTTATTAGCTGTAGTGTTTGTTGGCTTGGTTGTGATAGAATATATTGCAGATCAGCAACAATGGAACTTTCAGACTGAAAAATATAGAAGAATCAATGCAGGAGAGGAGCTAGGTGAATACAAGCATGGGTTTGTCCGTACAGGATTGTGGGGGCTGGCTAGACATCCTAACTATGCAGCAGAACAGGCAATTTGGATCACCTTTTATTTTTATAGTGTGGCAGCTACTGGTCAATGGCTAAATTGGAGTGCAGTAGGAGCCTTGCTATTGCTTATTTTGTTTAATAGAAGTGCTAATTTTTCGGAAGAAATTACGGCTTCTAAATATCCTGAATATAAGGATTATCAGAAAGAGGTGCCTTGTTTTGTGCCATTTACCAAATTTGGATAATTATCTAAACGAATGATATTTTCTATACTAAGCAGACCCTATCCTTTAGTTGAATCACCATTGTGGCGATTTGTTTTTTGGTTAGGGGCTGCTTTGTTTGTAGACTTATTTTTAATAGTTTTTCAGCCCTTTGGTACCGATACTTTTGAGCATGCTTATAAATATTTATTCTTGTCAGGATATGGTGGAATTGTATTGTTTGTATTTGGAGGTTTAGACGCTTTGGTCTTGCCCTTCTTTGATGAAAGTAGATGGATTGTAGGTAAACAGATTCTTTGGTTGTTACTAGAGGTGATATTAACTATTACACTCTGTTTTTTCTATTTAGTATGGTTTACCCAAATTCCTATTGATTGGAGTGGCTATATTAGTTTTGTTTTCAACAGTTCGGCTATAGCATTATTTCCAATAGTTGCTTTGGTGTTAGCTCATTATGTACAGCAACTTCAAAAATATAAGAGTTTAGCGACAACTATCACCAAAGAAATAGAACGAGAATCTACTGAAAGTGCTAGTCCTTCGGTATTAAAAATATTAGGAGAAAACAAAAAGGATGTCTTAGAGTTCTATCCCTCAGAGCTGTATTATATAAAGGCTGCAAATAATTATACTGAATTTTATTTGTATAAAGAGGATAAGCTACAGAAAACACTCCTCCGAAATAGTTTGACAAAAGTTGAGCAACAAATAGATCTTGTAAAAGAAGTTGTACGTTGCCATCGCTCGTACCTAGTCAATCTAGATAAAGTAAAAAAGGTGTCTGGAAATGCCCAAGGTTATACTTTGCATTTGCAAGATATTGTTGAAGTCGTTCCCGTCGCTCGCTCAAAAGGGAAACAAGTAATCGAAAGACTCAAACCACTTATCCCATAAGCTTGTTGTTCACACCAAAAGCTTTACCACTCGCACCAAGTGTTTGTTTATCAGTAGTTAGTCGTTGTAGTTTTGATTTGTCTTTATTTGATGAATTAAAACTTAATTATTGTGAAAAAGCTAATAGTATTATTGATGTTTGTGTGGATGTTGTTAGGTTTAGGTATAACTGTAAATGCTCAAACGGATTGGAATAGTCAATTACATTTGGATTGGAGTAGTTTCGATATTCCATTAAAATTGGAATTAAAAGATTCTACTTTTGAAGCTTTTTCTGATCCTAAAGCTGTTATCAGAACATTAGGGGTTTGGAAAGGTAATTTGGCTAGACTGACCATGAAAAAATTTAAAGCAGGTTCTCTTTTGCGTGTATTTAGAGGGAAAGTTTATCGACAAGTACATGACACTGCATGGGTAGAAGGAGCATTAGCTACACCCTTCCAAAATTATAATTTGAAAGGGTATTGTACAGATTCAATTTTAGATTGGGAGTTGAGTAATGGAAATCATAAAGTTAAAGGCTCTTTGAAGGGGCATCGCTCAGAGGGAAAGCCTATTCCTAAAGATTATTCAAATCTAGTAAATAAGTTGCTGGAAATTTCTGAAGAGAAATTATATAACCCTAAGTTATTGACTCGTTCTAAATGGAAAGGGTTTAAGCGTAAAATAAGAAAGGTAGGAAGTTGCGCAAAGGATGATGTAGAATTGTTAGTTAGGTTTTTTATTCTGGCTAAAAAACTGCCATTTTCACATTATGCTATGGTTAAAAAGAGTCCAAAAACTATAGACTCTACAGTTGTTAAATCCAATAAATATCTAGAGCAAAAAGAGTTGGCAGACAGTATAGCCTACCTAAAAGTCAAGAGTTTTAGTGGTACAAAAGAGGAAGTTATCCTATATTTTGATACTTTACTAAAAAAGAATTACACTCATTTGATTATTGATTTAAGAGATAATTCTGGAGGCTCTATAGAATCAGGTATGCAACTAGTTAGGTACTTAGTGGATGCTTCATATTATGGAGGTGTTTTTCTGACACAACGTTGGTTTAATCAAGGAAAAGAGGTGCCTGAAGTGAGCGAATATCCTACTTTAACACAGTTCTCAGATGCTAGCTTTGATTTAATTATAAAAGGAATACATAAGCAAGAGGGGCTTTGTCTTCGGGTAGATCCTGCTAAACAAACATATAAAGGGCAACTGTTTATTCTTGCTAATAAAAATACTGCAAGTACTTGTGAATCTATAATCCATTGTCTGAAACAATATGGATTGGCTACCATAGTAGGCGAAACTACAGCAGGAGCTATGCTTAATGGTGAACTTTTTGACTTAATAGATGGGTTTAATGTTTTTATACCTACAGCAGATTATTATGCTGCAGATGGTTATAGAATAGATAAAAAAGGGGTAAAACCCAATTATAAAGTTAAGGCAGAAAAAGCTCTAGAGTATACACTAAAACTTATACAGCACTTCTAGCTAAACAACAACAATATTTATTATCTCATGGAAGAGATCATACAAGAACTCATTGCTTTAGGTAAAGTCTATGGTGAAAAAGAAACCTATGAAAATCAAGATATTATACAGAAAATATATACTACTCTAACTCCTTTTTTTGAAAAGGAATTTGAACAAGCTATTTCTAAAGAGCAGTTTTTGATTCCAGAAGACTACAAAGGTTTTTTATTGACCTTAGGAGGTAGGACTATTGAGTTGGGAGGAAACTATGGGACAGCTTTTTTTAATGCAGAAACTGTTATTGCTAATACTGAACATTGGGGAGGTGTTGGGGATTCTGTGAAGGAAGTTTGGCTTAATATAGGCGAATATTCGGATAAACACTGGTATTTTCTTTGTTGTGATAGTACAAGTACTAGTTATGGCAAGATAGTAGATGGCTATGATGCAACACCTTGGATGGGCTACAATTTTTTAGATTTTGAAGCCAATAGTATTTTACCATTTTTACTCAATACTATTAAAGATTATGATCGTTAAAAAACATTAAAAGAAGGAGTAGATCCAATAAAAAAAGAAAAAAAACGTTTTGTATCAAAAAATAGTAGGCCGAAGTATTGAGATAATAAGCATTCTTTATATATTCGCTAGGTCACGAACATCTATAGGCAATTCAAGAATGTTCATTATTAACACTTCATTATTTTTTACCAATATCTAGTTTAATCACATTACAAGAGATTGGAGAAGTAACATTATAATTAAACTTAATAAAAAAGATATGTTTCCAAATCCGCTTTTTTTATTCCAAGACCCAACTACACTAACTGATACTACAACAGTAGATGAACCTACTGAAGTTAGTTTTTCCCTGATTGAAGTAATTGTTCAAGGGGGACCTATTGGTATCGTTATCGCAGTTATTTTGTTGTTATTGTCTATAATGGCTATTTATATCTTGATCGAGCGTTATTTGACTATCAAACGTGCTGGAGAAGTAGATGAAAACTTTATGGGGCAAATTCGTACCTATGTACAAAATGGAGATATTCAGAGTGCATTGAACCTATGTGCAAGCAAGGATACACCTGTAGCTCGATTAGTAACAAAGGGATTGCAACGTATTGGTAAACCTCTAGAAGATATCAATACTGCTGTAGAGAATGTAGGTAATTTAGAGATTTTTAAACTAGAGAAACGCCTTTCTTTATTGGCTACTATTTCGGGAGCTGCACCAATGATTGGTTTCTTCGGAACAGTAACAGGTATGATCTTGTCGTTTATGAATATGGCAGGTGGTGACGTAAGTACGGAGGCTTTGGCTGGTGGTATTTACCAAGCTTTGATTACTACTGCATTTGGTCTATTAGTGGGTATTATTGCCTTTATTGGGTACAACTCATTGGTAGCTGGTATGGATAGAGTTATCTTTAAGATGGAGGCTGCTACAGTAGAATTTTTAGATCTATTGCAAGAACCTGCTGCTTAGGCTAAACTCTTAGAGTAGATTCTATTTTTGGTCTTAATTATTCATTTTAAAGAATCATTCCCAATGGGATTAAAGAAAAGAACAAAGTTCAATGCAGAGTTTAATATGTCGTCTTTGACGGATATTATCTTTTTGCTGTTGATCTTCTTTATGTTGACCTCTAGTTTGACTAGCCCTAACGCTAAGAACCTAGATCGTCCACAATCAAATAGTAAGACACCTTCTCCTCAAAACATAGCACTTTCGATCACTGCTGAGCGGAAGTTTTTTATAGAGAGCGAAGAGGTTTCTAGGGGCATGCTAGAAGAACGCTTATTGGTGCGTATCAGAGAAGAGCGCGCTAAAAATAAGCAAAAAGGCATTGCTACTGAAGTAACTGTGGTCTTGAATGTAGAAGCTAAAGAGACTACAGGAACTATAGTAGAAATGATGAAAGTGAGCAACAAATTGGGTGTTCGCTTAATTTTGGCAACAGACCCTCAAAAAAAATAAGCTTAAATGGGATATAGAAAGCAAACAAAGGTATCCGCAGAGTTTAATATGTCGTCGTTAACAGATATTATCTTTCTGTTACTGATCTTTTTTATGTTGACCTCTTCTTTGGTGAGTCCTACAGCGATCAATCTAAAGTTACCTAGTTCTAGCAAAACTAAAGCTACCTCTAGTCAAGAACCGATTAAGGTATCAGTAGATGAAAAGCAACGCATGAGCATAGATGGCTCTTCTGTAGCTGAAATGGAACTTAGAACTAAATTAGGAAATAAGATACGTAAAGATGGACGAAACCCAGAGGATATTACTGTAATCTTAGATATACACGAACAAGCAGAAGCACAAGCTTTGGTAACAGTAGTAGATATATTGAATGATTATGGGGTAAAAATGATTTTAGCGACTAAACTTAGTAACTAAATACAGCTTTTTCAGACCTTCAAATTAGCATGATTCAATGGCCTTTAGGAGAAGTTATGAAAAACTAGAACAAGGAAATATTAAAAGACGCGCTATTATGCTCACAGCTATTGTGTTCGTACTAGCGTTTTTTGTACAAGCATGGTTGGGAAACTGGATAACTCCCAAACCTATAGAAGGAAATGAAGTTTCTGTACACTTTTTATCAGATACTACTTATTTGATAGAAACTGATACAACCAATTACGATCAGTTTGCATCTATGTTAAGGAAGGCTATCGTGCAGGCTAAACAACAACATGAAGAGAATTACATAAATATAGTAATTCCTAAATCGAAAAGAGTAGGCAGTATAGCTGATATAGTGTTGGTTGCCAATGCAATGGATGTAAAAGTTGAATTGACTACGGAACCATAATATAGACAAAAGTGTTATTTATAAACACTAGATCTTAAACTTAATAACTATCAGGGTTAGATGATCCTAATCTTGTTTAATTACTTATCTTATGAGTGAATATAGCATAGATGCTTCTGAAAGACCAGAAGATAAAATGAAAGGCAGAATAGGCGCTGGAATAGCAGGCGTCATTATTTTAATATTTTTTGTCTTTCCATTTTTTAGAACAATTTATCCTATTCCTGAAGCTGAAGGTCTTATGGCTTCTTTTGGAAATGTAGAATATGCTGGTGGAAACGATTCGGATAATCCTAATCCACCTACAGATGAACCTCAGCCTCAGCCAACTCCTCCAACAGAGCCTGTTGTAGATGAAGTAGAAGATGTAGAAACTGTAGAGGATGAAAATTCAGATCCTGTAAAAACAACTACAGATCCTGTAAAAACGACAACTACTACTAATACCAATACTAATACAAACACTAACACCAATAGTGAGCCTAAAAAAACGGTAAATACAAATGCAGTATTTGGTGGTGGTGGGAAAGGAGATAAAACTGGACCTGGCACACAAGGAAATCCTCTAGGTAAAAAAGATATTGGTGGAGGAAGTGGATTGGGAGATCAAGGTGATGGTACAGGTAAAGTAGGAAATAGAAAGATTCAAAACAAATGTGATGCCCTCAAGAATTGGGATGGTGAGCAAGGTACTGTTTGGGTGATGATAACAGTAAACGAAAATGGAAAGGTAACTGATGCAGAAGCCAAATTGAAAACTAAAAATGGAATAAGCACAATTACAAACAGTCGTCAGTGGAAGATTGCTGAAGATTGTGCAAAAGAATATCAATATCAATCTGCAGCAGGGAAAGGAACAGCTAAAGGATCTATTCCAATCTTCTTTAAAAGACAATAGAGCTTAGCATTCAAAAATATAATATCATAAACAGCGATAAGGACAACGTCTTTATCGCTATTTTATTGTATATGTATATATAATACGAAAGATATTTTATATCTTTGTTAATCTTAGTTTTAATCTACCTACCTAACTTCTAATAATAATCCTACTCAAAATCCTTTTGAGTAAAGATAGTATTGTATGTCTATACAAACTAACTATTTCAAATACTTCAATATTCTAAACCTTTAAAACCAAAAATATGAAGATTAAATTTTTACTATTAGCTATTATTCTATTAGTGGGAACCTCTCTATCTTTAGATGCACAGAACATCACATATCAAATTGATGGAGAGCGCTTGTATTTGAGCGAGAATGGGGATTGCTCTTCGGGACCTGACCCAAGGTGGCGAATTCGTACAAGTACACAATACACGGGCTGGGCAAATTGGAATAGAGATGTTGACGATATTTCAGGGTCAGGCTGGCACAACTATACTAATTATAGTTGGGTTAATAACACTTCTGTGCCCAATAATGCTGTTATTACAGTTCAATTAGATGCTTGGGAAGAAGATCCTTGGACATGTGATGCTTGTTGTGGCAATGGTGGCCCTGATGATGGAGACTGTTTTGGTTATGGCACAGTTAGTACTAGAACTATTACAGATGCAGCCCCCTGCGGTTGGCGTTATTATTCAGGAACTAGATCTTGTAGAGATGATGGGACAACAATAACATGGGGAGTAGAATACTCTTATTATTATACTTATAATGATTTATATCCAGGAAGTATTGGTGGTGGAGGTTCTTATTATGCATGCTCTGATCCTCCTGCATTTACAAACACAGGATCTGCAACAAAATGGGCAACTTATCAATGGCAGCAAAGTACCAATGGAGGAGCAACTTGGACTAACATAGGAGGAGCTACAGGTACTACATACAATCCTGGTCCATTGAGTGTAACTACTCAATTCAGAAGACGAGTTAATGATTGTTCAGGACGTACTCGTTATAGCAATGTTAGAACTATAACTATCCTAAGTAATGGAAATCCTGGTACATTTGGTAATAATGTATGGAATGTATATGCTTACAATGGTAGAAGTTTAAATTTGAGTGCTGCTTATCAAGGTTATTATGTAGATAATAATCTTAGTGTAAATACATTGAATTTTTGGACTTCGGGAGGAACTCCATCTAGTGCTTCTGGTTACGTAGGTTGTACTGTAGGGACAGATAATCATACAACTGTGCACAAAAGACAAGGATTTCCTTGTGGTACTTACCGCATTGATGTAGCTGGGCATGATGATGAAATTCGTATCTATGTAAATGGTGGGCAAGTTTTTGAACATATTGGTTGTTGTGATGCTCATAATGGTATTTGGACAGGAATATTAGGTAGTTCTTCTACTATAGAGATTCGAACAGCAGAAGGAGGAGGAGGTTCTAATACTAGAGTGAATGTAGTTAATATAACACCACCATTAGCAGGGGGAACAGTAAGTAACAATCAGACAATCTGTTCTGGAGCAACTCCTTCTACACTAACTTCTACAGTAGGTGCAACAGGTGCAGGAACTATTAATTACCAATGGCAATCTAGCCCTAATAACAGTACATGGACAAATATAGGAGGAGCTACAGGTGCAACTTATTCACCACCTTCCTTGACTTCAAGAACCTATTATAGAAGAAGATCTATAGATGAATGTGGAAATACACGATATTCTAATACTATTACAATAAATATACACCCAGCCTTAGTTGCAGGAAGTGTAAGTACTAATCAAACTATTTGCTCAGGAGCTACACCAACTACCTTGAGCTCTACAGCAAATGCAACAGGTGGTGGCGGATTTAACTATCAGTGGCAATCTAGCCCAAACAACAGTACATGGACAAATATAGGAGGAGCTACAGGTGCAACCTATTCACCTCCAGCACTAACTTCACAGACATACTACAGAAGGCGAGCAATTAGTAATTGTAGTGAGACGTTGTACACCAATACAATTACTATAAGCATACATGCACCATTAAATGCTGGGTCTATTAACAGCAACCAGACGATTTGTTCTGGTGCTACACCAACTACACTAACTTCTAACTCTAATGCAACAGGTGGCAACGGATTTAGCTATCAATGGCAATCAAGGACTACAGGAGGCTGGTCTAATATTGGTGGTGCTACTGGAACAACCTATTCACCTTCTAGTTTGACAGAAACTACAGAATACAGAAGACGAGCAGTTAGTAATTGTGGAGAAACATTGTATACTAATACCATAACTATAAATACACATCCAGCTCTCAATGTAGGTAGTATTGCAGGCGATCAAACTACTTGTGCTGGTTCAGCATTAGCTACACTGACTTCTACTGCAAATGCTACAGGCGGAAATGGATTTACCTACCAGTGGCAATCAAGAACAACTGGAAGTTGGTCTAATATAGGAGGTGCTACAAGTGCAACTTATGCACCATCAGCATTGACTGAAACAACTGAATATAGAAGACGAGCAATCAGTAACTGTAGTGAAACATTGTATACTAATATTGTAACAATTACTATTCAAACCTTATCTACTGCACCAGTGATTACACCACTAGCAGGGAAAGTTTGCCCAAATACAGACTTTGTTTTGACAGTAAGTGGAGGCACAGTAGGAACAGGTTCTACAGTAGAATGGTATAGTGATGCAGCAGGAACGATATCTATAGGAAGCGGAAACAGCTTGACCGTATCTACTAACTCAACCGCTACTTATTATGTAAGAAGAGAGGGTACTTGTAATACTACAAGTCTAACATCTATTACAGCAACTATTCGAGATTATGCTTATACACCAGTTGGTAATGTAGTGTCTAGTAACTATTGTGATGATAATACTGGATGGAGACATTTCTTTGATAGTAATGATGATATTATTTTATCTGTATTAGGTAATTTCTCTGGCTTGACAAGCATGAGTGCAACTGTCAATAATAATGGCGTTCATCATCAAGAAAGAGAAAGTGCTTCATTAAATCCAAATAACTGTGCAAATGGTTGGTCTCCAGGAGAGGAACGCTTTGAGTTGCCTCGTTATTGGAATATAGATTATACTGGTACATTGAATGGAGGGTATAGAGTACGCTACTATTTCCCAGCATCTGAAAAAGCAAATCTGATCACAGCTGTTAACAACTTTATGACAACATGGACAGATTGTAATTATGCTTATAAGCATCCTTATCCAGATGGTTTCTATTGGTTCAAAAACACAGGAACACCTTATGCAAACCCTCAGTTTGAAGGAAATTTCTTGACAGGAACCGGTGGATCTGTTAATGGTATAAACTATTCTGAGATTAGTGGTATTACTACCTTCTCAGGTGGTTCAGGAGCTGTTATTATAATACCTACAGGAGGCTTACCTGTCGAATTGGTAAATTTTGCCGGGGAGAATAAAGGCCAAGTTAACTTATTGAACTGGACTACTGAAACGGAATTAAACAATGCTCGTTTTGAGATAGAGCATAGTCTTGATCCTTCATCAGGTTTTGAGCAAATTGGTGAGTTGGCAGGAGCAGGAACTACTCAAGAAATACAACATTATAATTTCTCTCATAATACTCCTGCTTTAGGCGTAAACTATTACAGACTAAAACAAGTAGATTTTGATGGAGAGATTTCTTATTCTGATGTGATTGCAATAATAGTTAAGTTGGCAGATGAAACGGATATGTTCTATCCTAATCCAACCGAAAATATTGTGAATTACCAGTTTAATGAGACTGTTGAACAAGAAATTACAATTATTATAAATAATACTTTGGGGCAAGAGGTTGGCGAATTACACTACAATTCAAAAATTGGTGTTAATAGTATGCCAATTGACCTATCTGCTTATCCAGCAGGAGCTTACATGATTAAGGTAACTAAATCAGAAACTAAGCATGGTGTGACTAAACGTGTGATACGTGTAGAATAATTATTTATAGAAGAACTGTCTGAACAGGAGTCATCTCTTATTTGTTAAGAGATGACTCCTATTTTTTTTACCTTGTGAGAAGGCTTTGATTATCAAAATAACTAAAAATCTAGTTATTGGTCTATTGTAATTTTTTTGTAAGTTGGTATAGAATGTGTGGTATTTTATTCTAAAAACAATCTGTTATGGCAAATAAAAAACGGTCAGATCTGTTTTTTTATATAGTAATATTTTATGTGTTGGCAGCTGGTGGATGGTGGTCGTATTTGTTGTATATCAAAAATGATGATGCACTAAAGGCTAAAAAAGTCATTTTGTGGTACCAGATGCAGGGACAAGGAGCTACAGAAGCGCAATATCTGCAATCAGACGCATATCTGAATTTGGTTGCTCAGTATGATAGACAGCAGCGCATGATTATGGGAGAAGGAGTCGTTTTACTACTGTTCATGATCATAGGCATCTGGAAAATTGCACAGAGTCGCAAGCGGGAGTTGGAGTTGGCAGAGCAGCAACGAAATTTTTTGTTATCCATTACTCATGAATTGAAATCACCAATTGCATCTATACAACTGGTTTTAGAAACATTTAGGAAAAGAGAATTAAAGCTAGAACAAACTAAAAAGTTAGCTAATAATGGCTTGGTAGATACTGCTCGTTTGCATAAGTTGGTGCAAGATATGTTGTTGGCTGCGAGAATGGAAGGGGGCTATCAGTATAGTTTTGAACCTATTGTTATGCAAGAATTGCTGAGTGAATGTATTAAGTTGGTACAACCTAGATACAAAGGGGAGATGACCTTGCATGCGCCTCAAGAGTCTATTTTGAAGGAGGTAGATAAAATGATGATAACTTCTGCTGTATTAAACTTATTGGAAAATGCGGTGAAGTATGCGGGCAATACAGAGCAAATTGATGTTTATTTGAACGATAAAAAAGATAAGATAGAAATTCAGATTTTTGACCAAGGAGTAGGAATACCTAAGCTTGAACGAGGGAAAATATTTAGTAAATTTTATAGGGTCGGAAGTGAAGAAACTCGACGAACTAAGGGAACGGGATTAGGACTCTATATTGTAAAAGAAGTAATAGACGCACACAAAGGTGATATAAGTGTAAAGGGGAATCAACCTCAAGGGAGTGTTTTTTCTATAAGTTTGCCCAAAAACTAACAGGAAATACCAAACAAACAAAAAACAAAGAATTATGGCATTACGAATATTATTGGTGGAAGATGAAGAGAATATCAGAGAAACCCTAAAATTAAATTTAGAGTTGGAGGATTTTGAAGTAGTCGGAATTGGCGACGGGCGAAAAGTATTAAAGACATTTAAGGAACAACATTTCGACTTAGTTTTGTTGGATATAATGCTTCCTGAGGTCAATGGCTTGCAACTTTGTGAACAGATTCGATTGCTCAATATGCAAATTCCAATCATATTTTTGACAGCTAAAGATACAACTGCTGATAAAATAACGGGACTCAAGAAAGGGGCAGATGATTATATTACCAAACCATTCAGTTTAGAAGAATTACTTTTGCGCATACAAATTTTGCTCAAGCGTAGTCAGAAAAACACAAGCAATTCTGTAGAAGAATTTGAGTTTGGTAAGAACCAAGTTAATTTTAAAACTTTTGAGGCTTTGGGGCAAAAAGGAGAGTTTAAGCTGACAAAGAAAGAGGCTATGTTGCTTAAGCTACTAATAGAGCGAAGGGGAGAAGTGGTTTCTAGACAACAAATATTACAAACAGTGTGGGGCTATGATGTTTATCCTTCTACACGTACTATTGATAATTTTATACTATCTTTTAGAAAGTATTTTGAGCACAATCCTAAAAAACCTATGTTTTTTCATTCGGTTAGAGGAGTTGGCTATAAATTTATAGAAGCAGTCAGTGAGCAATCTGCTTAGACTTTACACTTGATTATAAAAATCAGATTTGCCCAATAAGAAAAAATGAGTTTCTTATTGGGCATTATTATTTATATTTGGGTTTAGAGTATTGACTAATACATATAGATTATGAAGATTTGGAAACAAGAGTTTTCTTTAGAAGGAATGAATGCAATGTCTCAAAACACTATGGTGGAGACATTAGGAATTGAGTTTATAGAGATTGGAGAGGATTATCTGAAAGCTAAAATGCCTGTAAATACTAACACTGTACAACCCATGCGAATATTGCATGGTGGAGCTTCTGTTGCTTTAGCTGAGACAATTGGAAGTGTTGCATCACTTTGTTGTTTGACCGATGTGTCTACATATCAAGTAGTGGGTTTAGATATCAATGCCAATCATTTGAAATCGGTGGTAGAAGGAAGTTTTGTAGTGGGAACTGCTCAGCCAATACACCTTGGTAAGAAAACACATGTTTGGAAAATTGAAATTCATGATGAGCGACATAAATTGGTCTGCATAAGTCGTTTGACTATGATGGTTAGAGCAGTACGAGTACCTTAGGTTATTGGATCTCTTTTTTGGTAACTAAGCCCTAATCATTGTATGCTTATAACTGTTCAATTTTTAAAAAAATAGTTATCTTTGATCCCAAATTAGTAGTCAATACAAGATATAGTTATATACATGAAGACCAGTAAAGAAATAAAAGTAGCAGAGTTTCAATTTATAAAGGCGTTCAAAAAGGATCAAATCGATAGCTTAGGAGGGACCTTTTACCCTTTTATGCCCAAAATTCAGGAAGAAATACGTAATGCCTTTATAGTTACGGCTATATTTTTTGGGTTGTTTGCATTCCTGTTTTATAGTACAATGTACCAAGATGCTGTGCATTACTGGCATTTTGATATAAATGTATTTATAGCAATAGCTATTGTTGTCATATTTTTGGGTGGAGGATTCGTTAGTTTGTTAATTGGACTTAGAAAAAAGAGAATAGCTAAGGAACTTGACGAAAAAAATCATCACTATGGGGTAGTGGTAACTGATGAGTATTATTTTGAGAATCTGCCTAGTATGTATCAAACTATTCCAAAAGACAATATTTTAGCTTTTAGTTATGCTGAAACATTAAAAGATGGGAGAGAATATGTTGAGTTTTTGCTAGAGGTAGAAGGAAGTATAGTAACCAAAGGGTTGGTTTATAATCCAGAGGAGTTTAAGCCTCAAGAGTGGGTTGGACCACTAGAAACTGGTCTTACTACTAAGGAATAAAAAGAATAAGAGAACAAGAAGGAATAATAATAATAGAGCTAAATAGGAATTTCCTGTTTGGCTTTTTTTTTGGAAAATAGAGCATAAAAAAGATCCATAAAGAATAATCTTCTTTATGGATCTTTTTTGCTATCGTTATTTAAAACGCAAGATTACTTATTTTTTAAGTACATCAGGATACTTTTTAGCAGTTGTTCCAGGTCCTATCCAAGGCGGAACAGTATGTCCGTAAGACCCACTATAACTAACTTCTCCTGCTTCAGAGACTGCAAACTTCCAGTCGTGAAATTTTTGACACTGATTAACACAGTTACCAAATTTAACACTATACTTTAACTCCCAGCCATCTTTGGTACGAGCTATATCAATGTCGTTTCCATCACCATAAGGCAAAATTTCTTCGATAGAACCTACACCTTCATCTGTAAAGAATTTCATCATTAATGCAGGCATATTAAGAGGCTCTCTTGATTGTAGTACTAAACCAGCACGCTCTTCATCTAGATAAACCATTTTAGTCATAACCAAGTTATATTCTCTAATGATTTGGTTGATAGAAGGGCTACCAGTAGTGTCCTGACGACGTTTTAGAGGCTCAACCCATGGCGCATCATGCTCAAACACTAAGATAATGCTTTCAACATTAGGAATAGGGAATGAACGAACGTTGTAGTTTGTAGCAATAGTGTCTACAGAACCATAATCGCTCACACGCACTGCAACTAATGCGTTGTATACAGCTTGTACAAGCTCTTCAGGAACACGAACAGTTTGTTGAGAAACACGTTGCTCCTTATTGATTAGACGCAATGCTAAGCGAGTTGCATCTTTTTTATAAATTGATTTTAGGTATTTAGGTAGTAGGTTATCATTTACAAAGAATTCAGGTAAATTCTTCAAAATAGTCAATTCACCTTTTTTACCTTTACCTTTCTTACCTCTTCTACCCCTTTGTGCTTCTGCATCTTCAACTGCAAAAGTAGAGATAAAAAGTACTAAGAGTGAGTATACACAAAATTTTAGTATAGATCTTGCTTTCATAGAATAATTCATTTTAGGATCAATTTTTAGTCTAACTCAAAATTGATTTAACTAGAAATCTTATATGTAAATATAAAGAATTGATTTTGATAAATCAAAAAAAGATAGTGTTAAAGCCACAATTGCATAAAAAACAAAAGGCTTGCCAAAAGCAAGCCTTTTTAAATATTTTAGTATCTTCTTAAGATATTATTTTAAGTTATGTTTAGCAATTTTATCTTTAAGAGCTTGAGCCTTCTCTTGAAAAGGGTGTTCAGGCTTTTGATTGATAATTCTGCTTAAGGTTTTTTTAGCTTTAGGTATTTTGTTACCACGCAAGTATGTCAATGCTAAGTACCATTCTGCTTCTTCTTTTAATCCTGCATTTTTGACAAGATCTTTAAAGTAAGGTTCTGCTCTGTCTACTTGGTTTTCTGCCAATAAGGCAATACCTAAATAAAGTTTTACTTCTGTAGTTTGAGCTTGTGTAGAACCATCAACATAGGCTGAAAAGTATTTAGAAGCATCTTTGTAATTTTTATCATTATAAGCTTTTATACCTTTTCCTAGTGTTAACTTTAATCCTTCAGCGTCAATATCATCTTCAGTTGTTTTTTCTGTTGCAGTTGCTGTAGAAGGTGTTTCTTCAGTTGTCTCATCAGTATTATCAATAGCATCCATAGGATTCATTGTACCTGTACGTGAGGTCATATCCATAATATCAGCAGTAGAAGGACTGAAATATGCAACATAAAGATCATTGGAACTTTCGGGTTCCACATTTTGCAACCCTATATATCCTAACGGCACCATCAATAAAATTATTGCGGCTGCAGCTGCATATCGCATAAAATTTCTACGCATAGGAATAACTCTACCTACTTGATTTTTATGTTTTTGCTCCCAACCATCTATGTCGGATTTTACCTTATCTACAGCAAGCCCATTAAAACCACCAAAGATATCTAGGTATGTTTTTGCCTCTTGCTTGTAATCAGCATCGCTTTGCATTTGCTGCTCAATCTTGCGTTTATCTTCTTTGGACAAACATCGGTTTGAGTATTTTTCTAAATCATTTATTTGTTTTGGGTTGAGCATATTCGGAACGTTTCAGAGTTGTCTTAAATCTATTGTCTCAGTTCTTTATGAAGAAGAATGTATAAATGTTACCTGATAGAATATTTATTTTTTCCATAACTTCCTGATTAACTCCCAAATATAACAAAATATAAGAAACTCCCATGAGTAATGGATAGTAGTTTTGAATATGCGGCCAAAAAAAATGCTATTATAACTGAATATAATAGCATTTTTTTAACCTACTGATAGCAGATTTATTTTACATTTTTATCCATATCTTCCAAGAGTTGATTCACCTCATCAGTCAACTTTTTGAGATCATCTTCAGTCTGTTTGTTTTCTGGAACTAAACTTCTTTCTTTAGGTCCATCAGGAGTTTCTTCTGGTTTTAACTTTTCTTCTAATCGTTTTTTCTCTGTTACCAGTTGAGCAATACGATCCTGATAATCACCTTTTTTGTCTGCAGAACGCAAATCATCTAAAACTTTACCTAACTTATTAATTGCATCATCATAAGTACCGTTTTGGAATTTTTCACCTTCAGATTTGAAAATATCTACTACAATTCCAAATGTTTGCTTGGCACTGCCAATCAATGCACGACCTTGTTCTTTTTCTTTATCAGTTCCAAAAAACTGTGTATAAGCTAACCAACCAATCACAAAAACAACAACTAAGGTGATAAGATTTTTTATCATAATATAACTACTTTTAATAATAATAAAATTAAGAATATAACTTTGAACGGAATATATATTATTCAATGCTTTGAAGTCCATATAAAGTTCAAAATAGCTCCTATACAATGTCAAATATACTAACTATTGCTTGTTTTTTTGTCCTAATAGCAAGACTATCTGCACAAGATTTTCAGGTCTTGTCTGGACAAATAGTAGACGCTAAAACTCAAGAACCGATTCCTTTTGCAAATATTTGGCTAGATAAACTTCAAAAAGGTGTAAGCTCAGACATTGAAGGCATGTACCATTTAGAACTAGTCAAAGGGGAATACAGTGTACAATATTCTTATGTTGGTTATGCAACCATTGAACAACTAATAAAAATTGATACATCTCATCAAGTGTTGAATATCCAACTAGAGTTACTGTCCAATGAGGTAGATGAGATAGTGGTAGAAGCAAAAGATGATTTATCTAAAGAAGCTAGTTCTATAGGAACAAGTTTTTCTGCAGCAGAGATTAAAAACTTGCCCTCCTTGATGGGGGAGAAAGACATGCTAAAAATAGCCACTTTGACCAATGGAATAAGTATGGCCAACGATGGAGGAACAGGGTTATTCATAAGAGGTGGGAATTCTGATCAAAACCTAGTGCTTTTTGATGAAGCTACTGTTTATAGTCCTTCGCATGCTTTAGGTTTCTTTTCTATTTTTAATACAGATATTGTTAGCCTAATGTCTTTTTGGTACAGTGGGTTGCCTAGTCAGTACGGAGGTCGAGCCTCTGCTATATTACAAGTAGATCCTAAAAGGGGAGAGTCTGATCAATTTGGATTTTCAGGATCTTTAGGACTAATTACAGCCAAATTAGCCATCAACATACCTTTGCCCAAAAAGAAAGGTGCTTTGCTGATTTCTGGACGCAGGAGTTATTTAGATTTATACCTAAAAATGCTCAAAGATGAAGAGCTTAGAAACAATGAGGTTTATTTTTATGACCTGACATTAGCAGGCTATTATCAGCCTAGCTCAAAAGATGTTTTGAAAATTTCGGGTTATTATGGACGAGATCGAGTATTGTTTTTTGAAAACTTTGGAATTGATTGGGGCAACCTAGCTGCTACGCTACAATGGAATCACCTATTTAATGATCAGTTTTTGTCTAAAACAATGTTGACTTATAGCAATTTTGATTATAAAATAGAACGGTTTAACAAAAGTAATACACGAATTGCAGCAGGTTTGCAAGAAGGGCAATTCAAACAAGAATTTCATTATCAGATTGCCCCTGATAAATATGAACTGAAATTTGGAGGAGGAGTATTATTTAGACGTTTTGAACCTGGCAAATTGATCAAAAATTCAGATACAAATCCTGGTTTTACCATTGCTGCTAAACAAGCTCTAGAAAGCAATGTATTTGTGAGCAGTCGAATGCAAATTCAGCCCAAATTTAATCTAAGAATAGGACTACGTTATAACCTTTTTAATGCATTAGGCCCAACAGATTATTATACTTTTGATGAATATCTAGAAGTGGAAGACACTATTGCCTACAAAGCAGGCAAAGTTTATCAAACCTATCATGGATTAGCTCCTAGAGTAGGGTTATGGTACCAACCAACAGAAGAACATAATGTATATGGTATGTATTCTAGGTTGTATCAGTATGTGCATTTGGTTTCTAGTGCTACAGTCGGTTTACCAACTGACTTGTGGCTGCCTAGTAGCCAAAGTGTCCGACCACAAATAACAGATGAATGGAGTTTAGGCTACAAGTTTATGTCAGATAAATGGGGATTGGAGTTGAAAACTGAGCTTTATTTCAAGCTACTCCAAAATCAAGTTGATTATAAAAATGGAGCTAATATCTTTTTGAATCCTTATATAGAGTCACAACTAGTTTATGGTAAAGGGAGGGTTTATGGAGTTGATTTCTTACTCAAAAAAGCACAAGGCAAATTTACAGGTTGGTTAGCTTATACCTTAGCCAAAACAGAGCGCTCATTCCCCAAAATATATGAGGGCAAATGGTTTCCTGCTACTCAAGACAGAACGCACGATTTATCCATTGTATTACAATACAAAATTCATCCTAGATGGACAATAGCAACCACTTGGACTTACCGAACAGGTGATGCTGTCACCTATCCTAGCGGAAGCTATAAAATAGATGGCCATAGAGTATTGCTATTTTCGGAACGAAATGGTCACCGAATACCCGATTATCATCGGTGGGATATAGGTTTGACCTATGATTTTAAGCTAAAAAAACGCTTTCAGTCCGATTTTAATTTATCTATATATAATGTATATGCTAGACGCAATACCTTTATGGTTTTGTTCGAAGAAAATAAAAATAATCCTAATCAATTTGATGCTGTTCGTTATTCCCTAACCACGATTATTCCTTCTCTTACTTGGAATTTTAAGTTCTAGAAAAGCACCTAAATCTATGCACAATATTAAATATTACATATTTGTCATAATAACATTGACCTCCTGTAAGGATAAAATCCAAGTAGCCCTTCAAAATGATGAACAACCTATAGTGATAGAAGGGCTCTTGACTAATGAACCTATTCAATCTATAGATATTCATAGAAGTGGTGATTTTTATGAGCTGGATGCTTATGAAGCAATTAATGATGCAACTGTTCAAATCAAAGACAGTACAGGGCTTACAATACTATTAACTCTTGATCAAAATGGGCATTATGAGTCAGTAGCTTGGACAGCTCAGATTGGGCAAGAATATAATTTAACTATTCAACACAAGGAGGAGACGTATACTGCAAAAACAATATTGCCTAAACAAATCAAGATTAAGGAAGTAGATGTTAAAATAAATAATGATAGTTCAGCCTATATTCGTTGCAAATTTGAAGACCCAATAGGTGAACAAAATTTTTATAGATTACGATTTTATCGAAATGGAGATATTCAAGAGAGTCGTTTGTATGTATTAAGAGATCTTAATTTTGAGGGTAAAACGAAAATCTATAACTTTAAGCGCGAGGCTATAGCTTATGGAGACACTATTGTAGTAGAACTCTGGCATATACCCAAACATACCTATACCTATTACAGCCAACTGAAGGAGGTAATAGAACAGGGGCTTTTGTCTAGTGTGCCTTACAATCCTGAAAGTAATATAAAAGGAGGAGCATTGGGCTATTGGGGGGCTGCCTCCATTGATCGAGATACCTTAATTCTAAAACTATAAAAACAACTTTCCATGAAAATGTTAATACTAATTCTAACCTCAATCTTATTATTGTCTGCAACAGTAGAAGCACAAGAAATAAAAGCATTTTATGATGATTTTGAACTACTAGAGGTCAATGGAGATTTCACAATCAGCTATAAGATCAAACAAGATAAGTTTTATTCAAACCCAGAGAAAACCTTGACTACTAGTCCTGTAGAAAAGAGATTTATAATAGCATTCTATGTTAAAAATAACAGACCTTACCCTATCTATATCAAAGAACCTATTGTGCTAACTATGCTGATTGGTGCTAAAGGTGAAAAAGCAGAAGTTAAGCTGCCTTTTGATTTTATCCCTATGGGAATGCTCAAGTCACACAGAACGGCTGTATTCTCCGTTCAAACTCCTTTTGCAGAAGGTTTGAAATATAAAGTAAGTCACAAATAGAATTTAAAATCTCTAGAGTTTTTTGCGAATATAACCATTTACAGCCTGCACAATAGTAGGAATATCATGGTCATAAAAACCAGTGCCATTAAAACAGTTGCACTCAATCACTTTGTACTGACCATTGCATAAGGCAATATCCATAACAAAAATAGGATGTGGCATGAACTCTTGGCAGCGAGCTTCTGTGTAAGCCAACATTTCATCAGGAATATCTTCAGAAGATTTGGAGAGCTGCCCATTGAGTAAATACCGACTAGCAGAAACGACCTTGCCATCCACCACAAAATTGCGCCATTCTTTATGGATATTTTGTGGTGGAGCTACTATTATCTCTAAATTAGGTTGAATTACAGAATAGTTGTTAGGATCATATTGGGCTACCCATTGCTGAATAGTAGCAAAATCAACTACTTGGCCACTAAATCCTTTAGCATCGTCGTTAGGACGCACAAAAAACTCTTTGGTGGGGTTTATATCTTCTTGCGAAAACTGACCTAAAGTAATCAGTTTAGCTTGAGCATTGAGCATTTCATTCCCCCAGTGGTGGAGATAACTATCCATCTGAAAAGTAGTAGCATCATAAAAAACACCTTGAGGATACCGTTTAGCAGCATTAAGCATAAGTGTGGTAGAGCCATAAAAGATATTAAAACGATTCTGGCTATAAATTTCAGGCAACTCTTCCGAAAAAGGTATGATTTTAATCAAATCAGCATAAGCTCCATCAGCCTCCACAGCTTGTTGTAGTTCTTTCACCAAACTCTCTTTAGTTAGGTTTTCTTGTATAATCCAGTGTATATTCATCATTCTGATCTAATAAAAAAATAGGCATCAAGTTATATCAACCCAATGCCTAGTCTATAAGTTCTGTCTAGCAGACTCAATATCCTAAATACGAACATCTAGAAATCTAATATCTAACTAAGGCATAGCCAATTTAGGCACACCATCTTTATTATCCATTTTAGTCCATCTCGAAAAGTGATTATGTTTTTTGCGTTTCCATGTTTCACCATCTAATTGATAGAGTTGGTCATTTTCGTATTTCCAACGTTTTTCTCTAGGGCCAGAGCCACCTGCCGATTCATAGATGGTATAAAAGACCACATTTCCAACATATTTTACATCACGAACTACCCGAATATGGTCAACACCATCAGCATTGTGGTAATACAAGGTATCTCCAGTTTTAACCTCAGTAGGTTTGATCTTTACAAAGGTTTGAGATCCATTCGGGACATCTAACTTATTCGTTAAAGTAGCCTTATCTTTAACTACCTCTTTCTCGCCATATTTGAGGGTAGAAAGCTCTGTAGACTGTACATATATAGGGTTGAATACATCATCTTTACCACGTTCCACATCACCATCCTTATCCGCTATATGATTGAATACCTGTGTCACAAAACCAGAACAGTCAATACCAGCTTTGTTGTCATCCATATACTTACGCAAATAAGTCCCTAGTTCTTTGAGTTCTTTCTCTAGATCAACACCTTTCTTTTTGGCAATTTCTTTTTTAATCTTACTACTAGAATTTACCTGTTCTTGCAACCATTTTTGGAGTTGAACAGGGTCCCCTTTGCCCGATTTTACGCCTTTCCCAATATGGTAAGGTGTCTGAACACCAACCTCTTGTTTTTTATCATTGATTGTTACTTCAACCACCAATTCATCAAAGGCCTTAAAGATTTTATCCATCTTTTCGGTCACTTGCTCTTCAGACAGCCCCAAGTCATTTTTACTAACTTTTATTTGAGCTTTCTTGAGCAACTCATTGACCTTTTGCTCACGTTCTGTCAATTGTTTTTCTAGTTGATCTTTTGCAGGAAAACTATGTTTTTTGAACAGTTCTGCTACAATCGTATCTGTAGTTTTGTCAACTACGGCTACAAAGTCCTGCATCAGGATACCATAACTCAAGAGTTCACAACGTTCTGCTTCCGTTATTTCAGGGGCAGTAGCAGCCTTATGCTTTTCTATCAAAGCATCTACTTTTTTGATATAGCTTTGGAGTTTGGTATATTTTTTATCTAAAGCATCCACATTTTTAGCAGCTTCACTTTTTTGTTCCGTTGCATTTTTGAGTACATTATCTATTTGTGGTTTTAGCTTTTTGATCAGTGATTTTAGCTGGGGGACAGCCTTATCCAGAGCAGCCATTAGATCTTTGCCCAAAGCAGTATACTCCCTATCCCAGTCAGTTATAGCTTTCTGAGCAGTCTTTAGTTTTCCGCCAGTATAAGTTATTAATAAGTATTTGCCTTTTTCGTCAGGAGCTAAACTGCCCAACAATGCTTTGGTTTCATTTAGCGTAACTTCTAATGCTTTGCCCTTTTCTATATTTGCTGTAGTGTCAGGAGTATGGGGTACAACAGTGCTATCTGTAGGACATTTTTCTTCTTGTTCTTTTTGCTTTTCTAATGCTCTTTCTACAACAACCAAGAGGTTTTTGTATTCATCTACTTTGTCTTTTATTAGTCGTTTGGCAAAAGAGGGAAGGATTTTGTACAATGTCTTAGCAGTATGGAGGTATGCTTCCAACTGCTGTTTTAGACCCATTAAGGATTCTGGAGTCATAGTTAATTGGATTTTTCAATAAGGGAATTTTGAGTGATTCTATTCTTCCAATACAATAATTGGCAGAACAGCCCAATATAATGAAAAAAAATAGATAATCCAATCAATAATTAAAACAATATTTTAGAATAATGTATATTTAAAATCTATGTAAAATAGATACTAATCTAATAAAGGCTATGTAAGTAATTTTTGTATAGAAAGGGAATTAGGAGTTTTAAAAAAAATCAAGGCGAAGGTTCTGTGTCATAGCCTTAGCTATGGGATCAGGTTCTTTAACGATGATTTCTTTTAAAAGAACAATTTAACTCTTACAAATAATACTTGCATAACCTTTAATATCC
>JAAEPD010000488.1 GCA_024222455.1 Aureispira sp. | reverse complement strand
TGAATGTTTGGTGTCCAAGAACAGGAAATCGACACCGAAAAACTTCGATGCCGATTTACCGCCTTAGAAAAGCCATTCATTTTGCCCTTACATTTCTATTCTGCAAATGTGCTTTAGAAAATTCGGGATGACTTATGTTTGAAGAGTATATTTTGTTCCTAAAATTAATTAAACGGTTTTTTGAGGCTGTTTATATTCCAACGCAAGCCCACATAAAACTCTCTACCATGAATAGGAGAGTAAGCATAAGCAGTATCAAAATAATCACTAAACCCAGGTGTACTATTAGGGTCATTGAACCCTGCTAAAGGCGATATAGGCTGACGATAATTAAAAATGTTTTGAATACCTCCATAAAGCGTCAGATTAATTTTTTTGAACTCTTTCGTGATTTGGAAATTATGGAATTGAAATGGCTTAGATTTTACCGATCTAGGCTCGTCTAGTGGTTGACCTGTAGCATCATCTAAATCAAACACTTCTGGCAATGTCATTGGGCCTGTAAGTTTGACTGTATAGGCAAAAGTGAGTCCCCATTTTCGATAAGTATAGTCCAAAGAAGCATTTCCACTACATAATGCTGCATACTCTAAAGGACTTGTTACTTTACTACCATTATCCTCAATTATAGTTTGGTGAGCCCATTGCATATTGTACACCAAATTGAAAGACAATGGAAATGCGAATTGCTGCATGTAGTTGATATTGAATCCACGTGTTTGAGCATAGCCATCTAAGTTTCTGTAGACAATTTTATTAGACTCAGAATAATCTGGCAATATAGCATTAGTGAAATAAGTGTAAAAACCATCAACATCGATCATTCCTTGACTGTTGCCAATCGTAAAAATATGATTGAAATTAAGTGTACCATTATAAGAACGCTCTGGCTGTAACTTTTCTTCTAATTCTATACGACGATTCCCTGTTATGAAAGCGTGATCTTCTGTGAAGAGATTAACTACTCTAAACCCAGTTCCAAAATTTAAACGAAAAGTAGTCCAAGTACTAGGCTTGTAGCGTAGATTGAATCGAGGAGCTGGAATAACTCCATGCCCTTTATAGTAATCAACTCGACAGCCATACAACACAGACACCTTAGAAGAAATATCCCAAGCATCTTGCAAGAAAATACCAGGAATAAATTGATTGTCTGGACGGTTCTGACCTAAACTATCTTCTGTCGCAACAGTATTGTCATCATAGTGTTGATAACGCAATGTTAGACCACCTGTCAAACCATGACCTTTTACATATTTGTTCCAAACCCAATTATTATAGCCAATATACTGTGTAGCCTTGTAATAGTCGCTGCCATAATAACTATCTTGATAGTGTCCAGAACCAGAAAAATCAACACGAATATATTCTGTAGTTGGCAAATCATAAGTGCCCATCACTTCCCAGCGATTGGTAAAAATACTTTCGCCATAAATCTCTGTATCGCCTCTTAATTGTCGATATGCACGATCTTTGAGATAAGCTTCTGTTCCATTTCTGCGATCTTCATATAAGAAACGTCCAAAAATATTGAATTTACGATTTTGAGGGCGATCCAAACTCCATTTAGTGAACAAGGAAACTCTATCTACATTTATAATATCTCCAAAACCATCATCATTGTGATCTTCAAAACCATTAAAGTAAACATGATTGCCAGCAATAACACCATTGAGTTTGCCAAACTTAGGAGCAAAGGCTACATTTGTGAATGCTTCGAGATGAGAAGTACCCATGAGATCTATTGAAAATAGTGGCTCATCTTTAGGCTTTTTGGTAATAATATTAATAACACCAGCAACAGCCTCTGAACCAAAAATAGTAGAGCTAGGCCCTTTGGTTACTTCGATTTGATCAATGACCATAGACGGCATACCATTTAGCCCATAAACAGAAGCTAAGTTACCATACATTGGTGTTCCATCTATTAGTACAGCAGTATACTGACCAGGTAGCCCATTGATGCTTATATTATTGGTAAAACATACACCACAAGCGACTTCTTCTTGCACACCTCCAACCATTGTAACAGCTTCTACTAAGTTGGTAGGAGAAGTTGTTTTTTGCATAAACTCTAGGTCAACAATCGTTTTGGTTGCAATATTTTGAGAAACACGTATTGGGCTAGCAAATTTTACTTTTTCAGATTTAACCTCTATCGCATCTAAGTCGATTCCTGACGTCAGTTCAATCTTTCCAATAGAATTAACCCCTTCTTTTGCATTTATGGGTTGCATTGTACCTTGATAACCTATGCAGGAAACTTGCAAAATATAGTTGCCTACAGGGACATTTTGCCACTCAAACGCTCCATCCAAATCACTAGAAGCAGTGAAGGAGGTTAGATTACTATCTATATCTAGGAGAACCACTGTAGCTGCTATGACTGATTCTTGATCAGAATTTAATAACCTACCTTTTATTGTAGAATTTTGGGCTCCTAAAATAAATGTATAAAGTATGCAAAATATGAAAATGGACAATCCTTTCATTCTAATGTTTGTTTGCGCTTATGTATTATTTAATACAAACCTATGAAATTAAATTCAGTATAGCAAAATATATTTTTAGATTAATCTAAAAGTAATAAAAAGACAAAGGGGTATACAACTGTTCTAAATAGTTGTATATTGAATTTGCTAGTAAACTTGAAAGGTGTAAATCACTGAATCTAGACCTTATTTAGTATTTTTAGTTATTAAATTTTCGATTAGAACATATAATCTATCATGAAGTATTGTAGTAATTGTGGACATCACCCTTTAGAGCATAAAATACCAGTAGGAGATAACCGAATGCGTTTTGTTTGTGAGTCATGTGAGATGATTCATTATAAAAATCCCAAAATTGTGGTAGGTTGTTTGGTCTTTCATGAGGGGAAACTTTTGTTAGGGCAGCGGGGAATAAACCCTTGTAAAGGAATGTGGAATATACCAGCTGGTTTTATGGAAAATGGTGAAACAGTGCAGGCTGGAGCTCAACGAGAAGTAAGGGAAGAAGTGAAAGCAGAGGTAGACATAATTAGATTGCATGCTATATATAATGTGTTGCATGTCAATCAGGTTTATATGATGTTTTTAGCTAAATTGGTCAAGCCAGAATTTGGAGCAGGTGATGAAACTGTAGATGCAAGATTCTTTGCACAAGAAGATATACCTTATGAGGAAATTGCTTTTCATTCCAATCTTTTTGCTATAAATAAATACTTCGAAAACCCTGATTTTGAAGGTGTGCATTATGGTGATAATCAAGATTTTCTGTCAGAGCGTAAAAAGGTCTAAAAAAATGCTCTAAACACTAGTTAAATCAGTGGTTTTTTCATATTTTTGCAGCTATGGAAGAGAACAAAAATTCAAACGAAGAAACAGTCGATAAAAAGAATTATGGTGCCGATAATATTCAGGCACTAGAAGGACTGGAGGCTGTGCGTGTAAGGCCAGCGATGTATATCGGTAGCACCGATGGGAAAGGACTTCATCACTTAGTGTATGAGGTATTAGATAACTCTATTGATGAGCACCTAGCAGGTTATTGTACTACAATAGATGTTACTATCCATACCGACAACTCTATTACGGTAGTTGATGATGGTCGTGGTATTCCTGTAGGGATGCACCAAAAATTACAAAAATCTGCTTTAGAGGTGGTTATGACTGTCTTGCATGCAGGTGGTAAATTTGACAAAGATACTTATAAGGTGTCTGGTGGTTTGCACGGGGTAGGTGTATCTTGTGTGAATGCATTATCTAATCACTTGATGGCAACAGTTCATCGTGAAGGTAAAATCTATACACAGACCTATGCTAAAGGTAAACCTACTACAGAAGTAAAACAAATAGGGGATACTGATAAGCGTGGAACTACTGTTACGTTTAGACCAGATGACACTATTTTTAGTGAGTTGGTTTATGACTTTACGATATTAGCTAAACGTCTTAGAGAACTATCTTACCTAAATAAGGGGCTACGTCTAAAACTAACAGATGAGCGTGAAACTGATGAAAAAGGTGTCTTTTTGCATGAAGATTACTTCTCAGAAGGTGGTTTAATGGAGTTTGTAGAGCAGATAGATGCTCAAGCTGGTCGTGAGGCATTTACGCAGCCACCAGTTTATGTTGTAGGTGAAGAGGATGGTGTAGCTGTAGAAGTCGCTTTCCAATACAATAGATCTTACCGTGAGAATATCCGTTCTTACGTAAATAATATTAATACTATAGAAGGCGGTACACACGTTAACGGTTTCCGTCGTGCAGTGAGTCATGTACTCAAAAAGTATGGGGAAGCAGAAAACATCTTTACTAAACAAAAAGTAAATATCTCAAGCGAAGATTTTCGTGAGGGATTGACTGCTATTGTTTCTGTAAAAGTGCCAGAACCACAGTTTAAAGGTCAGACAAAAGGAGAATTGGGTAACTCTGAGGTTACTAGTATTGTTTCGGCTTGTGTGCGTAGAGTATTAGAGGCTTATTTGGAGGAAAATCCAGGTATGGCTAAGGCAATTATCAATAAGGTAATCTTAGCAGCTAAAGCTCGTAATGCAGCTCGCAAGGCTCGTGAAATGGTACAACGTAAGAGTGTACTGACGGGTACTGGTTTGCCAGGTAAACTAGCGGATTGTTCTTCTAAAGATCCTTTACTTTCTGAGATATTCCTAGTAGAGGGAGATTCGGCGGGTGGAACGGCTAAACAAGGTCGTAACCGTGAGTTTCAAGCAATTTTGCCATTGCGTGGTAAGATTTTGAATGTAGAAAAAGCATTAGAATATAGAATCTACGAAAACGAGGAGATCAAGAATATCTTTACAGCTTTAGGTGTTCGTATAGAAGAGAAAGATGGAAATCGTGTATTGAATATAGACAACCTACGTTATCACAAGATCGTTATCATGTGTGATGCGGATGTGGATGGTAGTCACATCGTTACGTTGATTCTGACCTTCTTCTTCCGTTATATGCAACCATTGGTAGCGAATGGGTATATTTATATTGCAGCTCCACCATTGTATCAAGTGAAGAAAGGTAAAAAATCTAAATATTGTTGGGATGATAAGGAGCGTGATATTGCTGTCAAGGACTTTGGTACTGATGGTGTTGGAATCCAACGATATAAAGGTCTTGGTGAGATGAATGCTGAGCAACTTTGGGAAACAACTATGGATCCTGAGCATAGAACGCTTCGCAGAGTAACTATCGAAGATTTAGAAGGTTCGGATGCTGTATTCTCCATGTTGATGGGAGATGAGGTACCTCCTCGCCGAAAATTCATAGAAGATAATGCACATTATGCTAACGTAGATGCATAATAGTTTAAGATAAAATTCAAATCGGACTTTTAAAAAGGGTCCGATTTTTTTTGGATTAAAAATACCTAAATAGAAATTATGAAACTAAGTGTTATAGATACAGGATATTTTAAGTTGGATGGAGGAGCTATGTTTGGAGTAGTGCCAAAGGTATTGTGGCAAAAACTAGAAAAACCAGACGAAAAAAACCTATGTACTTGGGCTATGCGTTGTTTACTGGTAGAAACAGACAATCGAAAAATCTTAATAGATGCAGGAATTGGTAGTAAACAAGATCCTAAATTCTTTTCACATTTTGATTTGCATGGAGATGCCTCTTTGCACAAGTCATTGCACAGTAATGGGCTCTTGACAGATGACATCACAGATGTATTGATTACGCACATGCACTTTGACCATGTAGGAGGTGCTGTACAACAAGATGCAAAAGGAAATTATTTTCCAACTTTTGAGAATGCTACCTATTGGACCAACCAAAAGCATTTTGATTGGGCTTATACACCCAATGCACGTGAAAAAGCATCTTTCTTGAAAGAGAATTTTGTGCCTCTAAAAGAAGAAGGAGTCCTCAAAAACCTAGAAGCTTTGCCTTATGATCAACATTTGGAGTGGATGTCTGATATCAAAATTGGTTATGCTTATGGGCATACTGAAGCTATGATGATTCCACACATTAACTATAATGGAAAAACGATTGTTTATTGTGCTGATTTGTTGCCTTCACCAAGTCATGTGCGTTTACCTTATGTAATGGGCTACGACACTCGACCATTACTGACTTTGGAAGAAAAAGAATGGTTTTTGAATGAGGCAGTAGAAAAAGAATATGTCTTATTTTTTGAACATGCACCAGAAATAGAAGCTTGTACACTCAAACGCAATGAGCGAGGACGTATAGTGGTAGATAAAACTGGAGCATTAAGCGATTTTGTCTAATGAAACTCTATCTAATTTTAGTAGGCTTTTTTATCTATCTGGGAGATATGTCTGAACAGGAAAAATTTATACAAGGCGAATGGGAATGGCATGGGCATTCTACTTTTGTAGGATGGACTTTTGAGAAAGGGAGTTATCTAAGGACTGCTTATCCTAGAATGGAGGAGCGTGGAACTTATAAGATTGATAAAATTGATGGAAAGGAGCTAACACTAATATTGGATAATGGGCAAGATTTTATGGGAACAAGAATGCTAACTATAAGGTTAAACACCTTGAATAATACGCTTCATATTGATGGAAAGGGGGATTTTAATCGAAGAGAGATATTAAATGAAGACTAAGTATGTATAAGAGTGGATTAATTTTTATAGCAATAGTAGGAATTCTTTTGTTTTTTGTGGCATGTAAGAATGGAATGTCAGAACAAGAAAAATTTATACAAGGAAAATGGTCTTATTCTGAACAAGTAGATGAGGGCTTTTCCAGTCATATTAGCTGGACTTTTGATAAAGGAAGTTTTGAAATGGATGGTTATCCTCCTATTAATGTAAAAGGAAACTATAGTGTAAAAAGAGCTAAGGAGGATGCTATAACCTTAGAGCTGTACAGCCAAACTTGGGATGGAGAAAAGCAAGAGGATGAAACTCTTAAAATTCAGATAGATAAATCTAATAAGACGATTAAAATACGTGGAAGAGGGCCATTTACAAGAAGCTTATAAAAAAACTACTTATGCAAAGACTAATAATTAGTCTAATGGTTTTGATTATAGTTTTATTAGGAGCAGCTTGCAATAGGATGCCTTCTGAAGATCAGTTCATACAAGGAACATGGCAAATGATTGATTCTGAGAATTCTAATTTCATTAGAGGGGTTCTTTGGACTTTCGACAAAGGAGAATTTAAAGCAGATTTTGATGGTCTTGCACCTAATCATTTTATTGGGAATTATAAAATTCAATCAACAAAAGAGAATAGGATAGTCTTAGAACTGTTTAATGTAGAAACTGAAATTAAAAAAGAGAGTAGCAGAACTATTCAAGTCGTGATAGATAACGAAAAAGAAGAATTGAGGATAGATCGAAGAGGACCTTTTAAAAGGATAAGATCAAATTATATTTTACCAAACTAGACGTTTGGTTTGTCATTATAAAAACAGATAAGAGGCTGCCCAATAGGCAGCCTCTTATCTGTTTTTAGGGTAATCTATTTTTTCTTTTTCTTTGGGGGATTACACAGTTCACAGCATTCAGTATCATTTTCATCACAACACTTTTTGCAGCATTTTTTACACCATTTTTTAGGCTTCCCCAACTGGTCGCTTTCATCTGCATTGCAATTATCATAAGGGCAATTGCTAGCAAAAGCTACTTTCAGTTCTTTCAACTTTTCTTTTTCGCAGGAAGTATTGGCTGTCCAAGCATTGATTAGATAACCTTTTTTGTGTTTATTATGCCAGCGTTTCACCATTTTTGGCGTTAGCATACACATATTTGGCTCATAAACACTAACCTTATTTTTCTTCATAATAGAAGGAGCAAAAAGAATAGCTAATCGAGCAAGGAACTTGTTTTTATTAGGGTTATTATTTACAGCAAACCCCGTAACAATTAGAGAATCCTGACTGCGAACTCCTTTTAATACATCTGGGTAAAATGTAGCTACATAAAAATGATTGCGAAAATCATCATCAAATGTATTTGTATACAAGGCTAATGTTTTAAACATTTTTTCTATAGCCACTACACCTCGCTCTCCATTAGGTTTGAAATCTAATTCTATTAATAACTTCTTCTTTTGTTCATCGTTCAACTTACCAATAACAGCATCCAGTAATTCTTCAAGAGTCTCTACATAAAGCTCTCCTAAATCTTTATTACGGTAAGAATATTCTTTTAAATCAGCTAGCGTTATATCAGATACTGCTAATTTTTGATCACAACTCAATATACGTTCTATCGTTTCATCATGAAAAACAACTAAGTGATTATCCTTTGTCATTCGGATATCAATTTCGATTGCGTTGATATCTAAAGCTATGTTTTTTAATATAGTTTTAGACGAATTTTCAGGTCCATTTGCATAGCCTCCTCTATGAGCAAACTCTAATTGCTCAAAATATTCTTTCTGAAAGTGAGAGAAATCTTGAGCATGACTATTGGATGAACATAGTGCAATTAGTAAGAGGCTTAAAATAGCAATCTTAATGTTTAACATATTGTATTAGGTGTTTCTCAAAATATACACCCTAATTTACAAAAAAATTAGTCAAATTTTAATTGGTATAAATCAATATCTTCACTACCGTTTCTGCTTTGTTCAAACCAAATGAATTCTTTATTAGACATAGGTACAAAATCACTGTTAGAACCAAAAGATTTATTGACTTTTGTTGGCTTTAGTATGAAATTCGCATTATTATCAACAATACAGAATTCAAAATCTTGAGCCTGCCAATCATCATCATAAGAGTTGCCAGCACCAAAGGCTATAAGGTAGTTTTTACCAATAGGATGGGTTGTGATATGGCTTTCATCTTCATTTGGTGTGAATTTTAAGTACTTCTTACGAAGCATTTTGTTCTCTTTATCAAATTTTAAAAATAGAGGATCAACCTTTGTTTTCCAACCAATGTTAGGGTGTTCTACAGTGCCTAGGATGGCAATCAAGTTATCATCAGATTCAGCCATGAAGTGTAGAATACCAGCAGCATTGGTAGAGTTAACCTCACTATAAGGGATATAATCTTCCTTAGGTGGCCAAGCTATAAAATTTTTGTCTTTATTTCTATTGTATACTTGCAATCCATAAGGATGAGCATCACCAATAGTCATGGTGTAAAACTCACTATTTTCCATTGCTGCCATATTGATAGTGCTACTATGGCTAGCTGTCCAGAAGTGGGTACGATCATCATCTATTTTTCCATAGCGATCAGTTACCACAAACATATCTCCATTGTGTATATCTTGTTTTTCTCCTGCCTTAGCCCAGTTTTTTTGTACTTCGAAGTATATTCCAAACTCACTTCCATTGTAATCTAAAGTAGCCTCAGAACGACCATCAAACCAAGATTTTTGAGGGCCATGCCCTTCTCCTCCAAAGATGTGTTTAGGGTTGCCAACATTACCATTAGCCGAAATATTGATAAAGTATAGGGTGTTTGGGTAGCCTTCTATGTAGTCATTGTTAACATCCTTACCAGCCAAAACAACTAAGCTGCCATCATCCATAGGGTGCAGAGCCGACATCCAATAGTTTTTAAGAACGATTGGACTACCTACCTTTTCATAATTGCTGTTAAATTTAAATATAATGGCATCATTCTTTTGTTGAAAACTAAGGTATAATGTGCCATTAACGCCTTTTTTTGTTTTAAAATCAGCCAAAACACTATTAGGCGAAGACATATTGTATGGAGCTATACTTATAGTCTTTTTTTCTATTTCAAAGTTGTCATAAGATGTATTATTAGGGTTTGGTGGGTTAGGAGGATTAGGATTGATTTTTTTACCACCTTGTAAGGCTTCTTTTAGTCCAGCCCATTTATCGATGTTTTTAGGATAGTTAGCATCCATTCGATCATTATCTATATCAAAACGAACATATTCATCATCCAAAAAGAAATATGTTTTTCCATTTGGGAGTGTAAGCGCTGCATCCACTTCGCTATAAGGCATATCTGGCCATCGTTTAGGATTTGTGCTTTGTGGATAGACAGCATCTGTTTTATCATTAGCTCTATCAAATCTACTATATTGTGTTCCTCTGAAAAAGTAGCTTTTATCATTAGGCCAACTGGTAGCCGCATCTACTTTCAAAAAACCTAAGGCTTCCCAATGATCTTCTATTATTTTAGGATAACCAGGGTCAATTTTTTTGTTGGCTTTATCGTAACGGACATATTCATCTTTTCGAAAGAAATAGACCTTCCCGTTAGTATAGTCTAGGGCAGCATCAATTTTGCTAAAAGGCATGCCAGGAAAGAACGTTTGGATGGTTCCTGTTTTTAAGACTTTATTCTCGTTGTTTTGAAACTTAACCACCTTATCACCTCTAAAGAAGTAAGATACTTCTTGATTCCAAGCAAAAGCAGCATCAATAAGCACTTGCGAAAAGCCATAAGAACTAATTCCCAATAAACAGATTGTAAAGAATATCGATTTCATAGCATAAGAGTTGTGGGTAAACAAATAGTATATCTTAATATAATTCAAATATGAAAAATATACGACGATTAAGAGATATAAAAAACAATGCCAATATTGAATGATTATTTAATATAAGTGATCTTTGATGGTCCTAAATGTCAGATTTATTCGAGGTGGAACCGTCCGTTTAGTTTTACTAACTTGATGTTGCCAATGATGTTGTAAGGCTCCTTTCATAAGCACTAAACTACCTGTTTTGAGATCAATGGATTGATTTTTTAAAGCTTTATCATGTTTATGCCGAAAATGAAAACGACGAGTTCCTCCTAAACTTAGGGATGCAATAATTGGATTTTTGCCCAGTTCTTTTTCATCATCACTGTGCCAGCCCATACTATCTTGCCCATCTCTATATAAATTAGCTAAAACACTGTTGAACGAAACATTGCAAAGTAATTCTACTTTAGCCTTAATTTCTAACAAAGTATTTGTCCAATTTAAGGCTTGCATTTTATTACCTGAGTAGTTATATGCTAAATCCTTCTCTCCATACCAAGCAATAAGGCGAGGTTGCCAATACGTTTTGCCAAAAAAGGTAATTTGTTCTTTTTTCCAAGCTAATATATTGTTTAGATTCTCAAAATAATGTTGACTTTCTTGTTCAGAAAAGAAGTGAGGATAATAAACAACCTGACCATCAGTATTTATAAGGATATGTTTTTTCATTACAATTTTGATGCTAATCTACTCTATTATATGTGTTATTGAAGATTTTATGAGTTGAAAATCTGCCAATTCATTTTTTTTTTGTTAATTAATAGTCTAAGAATACTCTATTTGATTACCTAAATTAAAACCTCACCTTTATGACCATACCTAATATGCGTGGCAAGTTCATAGCAGGATCAATCTTGATATTAGCTGCTATAGGAGCTGGAGCTTATTTTAGTCTGCATGTACTTTGGAGTTTAATTTTATTTGGGCCCTTAATTTTTATGGGTGTTTATGATATGATACAAACCAAACATGCATTACGCAAAAATTTCCCTTTGCTTGGTAGAATGCGTTATTTTTTAGAAGCTATTCGTCCAGGTATTTACCAATATTTTATAGAATCTGATTTGAATGGACGCCCATTTAATCGTCGAAATCGTTCTTTAGTCTATCAACGTGCTAAGCAAGTAAAAGAAACAGTTCCTTTTGGTACTCAAGTAGATGTATATGCAGAAGGTTTTGAGTGGATGGTGCATTCTGCTTATCCCTATGATTCTGCTAAGATCAATCAAGACCCTAGAGTGAGGGTAGGAGGGAAAGATTGCAAGCATCCTTATGACCTGAGTGTTTACAATATTTCTGCAATGAGTTATGGCTCTTTGAGTGCCAATGCAGTAATGGCTATGAACAATGGCGCTAAAAAAGGTGGTTTTGCACACAATACAGGGGAAGGAGGAGTTAGTCCTTACCACAAGCAAGGTGGTGATTTGATTTGGCAAGTTGGAACAGGCTATTTTGGCTGTAGAGCAAAAGATGGTGGTTTTGATGAAGATCGTTATGTTAAAACTGTAGGACATGAATCAATCAAAATGATAGAGCTTAAGCTTTCTCAAGGTGCTAAACCAGGGAAAGGGGGAATTCTGCCAGCCATCAAAAATACCAAAGAAATTGCAGGTATACGTGGAGTAGAACCCCATAAACCTGCTTATTCACCTTCTTATCATAAGGCTTTTCAAGGGCCAGAGGGGTTAATGCGTTTTATCAAAAAATTGAGAGACCTTTCTGGAGGAAAACCTGTTGGGTTTAAACTTTGTATTGGTAGCGAGCTAGAGTTTTATAATATGTGTAAAGCTATGGTTGATACTGGTATTAAACCTGACTTTATTACTATAGATGGTGGTGAAGGCGGAACAGGTGCTGCACCTGTTGAGTTTTCAGATTCATTGGGAATGCCTCTGAGAGATGGGTTGTCTTATGCTGTAGATACCTTACGTGGGTTTGATTTGAAACGAGATATTGCTGTTATTGCTGCAGGTCGTGTTACAAGTGCTTTTGATATAGTAAAAGCACTGTCTATGGGAGCAGATGCTTGTTATAGTGCTAGAGCTATGATGATGGCTGTAGGTTGTATCCAAGCCTTAGAATGTCATTCTAATAAATGTCCTACAGGAGTAGCTACTCAAGATAAAAAATTAATGAAAGGTTTGGATGTAACTGATAAATCTGATCGTGTGTATTATTTCCATAAACGAACAGTTAAAACCTTTGTAGAAATGCTGGCTGCTGCAGGTTTAGATGATATGCGTAAGTTAAATAGAAGTCATGTATTCCGTCGTATATCTATGAGTGATGTACAACGCTATGATCAATTGTATCCAGTGATTCCAGTAGGTTGCTTAAAAGATCAAGAAAATATTCCAGAAATCTTTAAGAAACATATGTTAGAAGCATTAGATTAATCAGTTCTAATAACACTAAAAGAAAAAGGGACTGTCTGGAAAGACAGTCCCTTTTTTTGACGATAGAATTTACTGTATTAATCTATCAAAATTAATTTTTGTGTTTTGTGAATAGCTCCATTCGCAAATTGTACTATATAAACACCCCTAGCTAAATCTCTAGTGCTAATCGTTTCTCTGATTCTAGTTCCAGTTGGTGTATATTCTTGATCTAATACTTTACGACCATTTACATCAAAAATGCGGACTTGGAATTTAGAGTTTATATCTGCACCCAAATAGTCAAAAGTGACTTGGTCTTTAGCAGGATTAGGCATTAATCTTAAACCTACATCCTCATGGCGATTGTCTAATGCAACAACATTAGAGTATTGATAAGTTTTATCCTTGTCCACTTGTTTTAGTCTATAATAATTCCAACTATTGTTAGGTAGTCTATCTGTATGCTGATAACGCTGTAAAGTTGTAGAGTTACCAACCCCTTCTATAACCGTAATAGTCGAAAAGTTCAATCCATTAGTAGATCGTTGCAATTCAAAATAGTCATTGTCAATTTCCTCAGCAGTTTCCCATCTCAACACATTTCCACCTTCAGTCTTTTTTCCTGTAAATTGGATGAGTTCTATACTAAATAGAAAATCAGGAATAATAGAATCTGTATAAGCTAAAGCATAATTGGAGAAATTAGAGAAAGCAGTAGTTGTAGAATCATTTACTCGAATTCCTCCATTAGTGAAATCCCAAGGTTGAGCAGCTGCATCTTGCTTGAGTAATGCATAGTTGCCTTGAGCCCAAGGTTTAGTAAGCGACCAAAAACTACTAGGACTGACTGATGCTTGATAATTTCCACTTGTCAAAGGATTGTTAGTGCTTAGGTGCCAATAACCTTCTTGTTCTACATTTTTGATGGTATCTCTAGCTCCAGTTTGCGTTAGGAAAGAGACATTCGAAACAGTAGTTGGATTAGGAGTATTATCATTAAAATTAGCAATAATATTGCTTGGGCCTAAGATGAATTTAGTAGTGATTGTGATAGGTTCATAGTAGGTGTCACCTCCTATATTATCACTTCCTACATCATAAACATAGGTGTCACTGAAAATTACGTTCCTGCCTAAATTTCCTACTATATGGCCACCTGTTCTAACCACAGCATTTACATTAGAATTAAACACTTGGCAAGTGTTGATGCCTGTGTTGACATAGTTGCCTAATCCAGTAGGTAGACTTAGGAAAAGTTGGTTGTTAATATTTACATTATCACTACTAAATGTTTTGATGCCTGTACCAGCAAATTCTAAATCATGATAATTTGTACCTAGATCTGATACACTCTTAATAATTTGGTTTGCACCGTCTAGTGTAACCTGCCCAGCTTTTAGCGAATAATTGCCTGTTAATTCGGGTAATGCAGTTGCATTTTTAGCTAACTGCAATTCTCCGCCTTTCATGGTTAAATGACCATTACCATTTAGAGTATTAGCATTAGCATCCAATATTCCACTATAAATGCTTAACATTTTAGGGCTAGTAAAACTGTGAGCGACAGGCCTTATAATTGACGTTTTGACACCATTAGTTTTGTTGACTAAAACATTTCCAAAAGTTTGGTCAGTATTGAAATCAATGTCAGCAGTACTGGTCATATCAACACAGGTCCCACAAGCATCAATGAAATGTATTTCACCATTAAAAGGATTAAAAGTGCCTGCCGTTTTAGTTAGGTTTTTATTGATAGATAAGGTATACGTAGCCAAATCAACGGTTCCTGGAGTAGCAATAATAAATGATCTTGGAGTTATATTGTTCTCTAATGTTAAATCACTAGAAGTAACTGCAACATCTACATCATACATAGTGCCTTTCCCTTTGTAAATAGAGGCAGTATTTGCAAAGATAACATCAGCTCCAGCATCAACATTATCAGTTGTTACAACACCTTCATTCAGTAAATCTTCATCAATGGTTAATGTATTATTTCCTGTCATTATTATTGTACCAAAATTACATACATTTTTAGCAACTGCTGCAGCAGAAATTGTAGGCATAAAGGTACCTACTAAATCACCAGAAGTAGGAACAAGAACATCTTCTGCACTTGTTGGGACAGATGCGGCACTCCAGTTAGCTGCAGTATGCCAATCATTATTTACGGTACCTTCCCATGTATGTGATGGACCACCTCCTCCAATTGTAACAATATTAATATCATCAACTGCAAAAGATGGATCAGAACCACCTCCATCATTGTTATACCACCTAAAGCCAACCCGAAGACCTGTTATGTTTTCACAGGTAGCAGGCAAAGCTATAGAGTAAGCAGTCCAAAGACCTTGAACTCCACATAAGGCTGTTTTTGCAGGATTACTGAGTGTTAACCAAGAAGCGCCATTGTCAATGCTGTAGATAAGTAATGCATCATCTATAGTGCCTTCTCCTCCTTCTATATAATTAAAGTTTAAAGTCATTCCTGTAATACCCGTTGTATTGATAGCCGTAGAGTAAGATCGCCTGTCTGATACTGGACAAACACCAGGAATGAAACCACAAAAACCTGCACCTATTTCATAAGCAGCACCAACATCGCCAATGTAACAAGGGCATGTAGATACATGTAGTGAAGCATCTCCGCTACCAGTTCCTCCAGAGCCACAAACCCCCGCAGCATTTCCATCTTCTTGATCTGATATCCATCAGTGACTAGGAATATCACCCTGAGTACCTATAGTCTCATTCAATATATCCCAGTTGCTTCCTGCTCCTCCATTTCCATCAAAATCTTCTGACCAGATAATGACAGGACCACCTCCACCAGAACCACACTCACAGGAAATTACTTCAAAATAGGCTATCTTAGTTTCGGTATCTGATCCTTCGGCTGAAGTAGTTTGCAATGATACTTGATAGCTTCCTGCTGCATCGAAGGTTACTTGTGGATTTTGGCTAGCTGCTGTTGTTCCGTTTACAAAAGTAACAGTTGCAGGCGAAAAAGTCCAGTTCCATGCTGTAATTGGGGCAAAAGGTGTTACACTAAGATCCGTAAAGCTGACTGTATCTAATTTGCCTACAGGCTCAAAACAAGGGTTGAGATTATCAGCCATGAAATCAGCAACAGGTGGACAATCCGAAACTGCAATGTAGTTAGTCTTGGTAATTACACTGTCACCTCCGCAAGAAGAAACTGTTAACTCTAGAGTATATGTACCATTTGCGGCAAAGGTAATCTGAGGGTTTTTGTCTGCAGCAGTTGTTCCATTGATAAAAGTTGCTCCTGGAATATTCCAAGAATAACCAATCACTGGACAGTTATCTACAAGTGTGCTTAAACAGTTCTTGTAAACTCCAGGAGTTGGGATTATATCTGTTCGTAAGACAATCCCTTGGTTTTTGCAAACCACAGTTGAATTCGCATCAAAATCTGCATTAGGCTTAGCACAAGAAGAAAGCATTACATTATCTACATTAAAACTAGCTCCTAAAGCATAATCTTGTGTGTTATTATTAGTGTTGCCATCTTCTGTCCATCGAAATGCAATTCTCAAATCAGGTTGATTGTCTGCATCTGAAGGAAGTGCAAATGATCTTCGGTGCCAATCATTACAAGTTCCTGCAAAGGTGTGTAGACAATTAGCTAAATTATTTTGGACAACATTCCAACTAACACCACCATCTATACTATATAGTATAGTAGAATGTGCTTCTAGTCCATTAGCAGAACCTCCCAAAAAGAAATCAGCAGTTAGTTTAATATTTTGAAAACTTCGGAAAAGTCATTTAATAGTTTTAAATAATGTCTGAATCTCCTCTGGAGAAAGGTTTTGTTCTTTAAAAAAACGTAACATAGATTCGTAATTATAAAGCTTTTGAAGCCCTTTAAGGAAGAAATATC
>JAAEPD010000487.1 GCA_024222455.1 Aureispira sp. | reverse complement strand
CTTTTAGAGAGTTGCAAAGTAAAGGATCTATAAGTAGTAGTACATCTGTAAAAGACGAATACACAGGAGGGAACTCAAGTACAATAAAATGGGTGTATGGTCCTATTGCTTCTATGAGTGCAACAACTCAGGGAGCAATATATGAGGATAATATGAGTCGTTGTTTTTTGATAGCCGTGGATGAGAGTGAGGAACAAACCCAACGCATTATCAAATACCAAAATCAAAAAGCGATTGGTAAAATAGAAGAAGATAATGAAAATGAAGCCAAGCTATTTATACAGAATTGCGTGAAACTACTAAAACCCTATAAAGTAATCAATCCTTATGCTGATAAGATTGAATTACCTAGGGAAGCACATAAGATAAGAAGATTGAATGAATTGTTTCAAAGCTTTATCCGTCAGTTGACCTTGATTAATCAATACCAAAGGAAGAGAGATAGCCAGGGAAGATTAATAACAGCTAAAGAAGATATCGAAGTGGCTATTGAGATAATGTTTGATAGTATTGTATTGAAAGTAGATGAGTTGGATGG
>JAAEPD010000486.1 GCA_024222455.1 Aureispira sp. | reverse complement strand
TATAATTTTATTAGCTTATTTTCTGTAAATTGAACATTCATAAAGATTGGTTTGACTGTTTTTAGATTTTTTCTACAAATCAAATTTACAAAACTTTACAAATCAATCTTTTATTCCTTGTTCTAATCCTTAGTTCACGTTGTATTAATAAGTTTTGAGGTACTTGATACTCTTGCCGAAGACTATCGATCATGGAAATAGCTGTCAAAAAAACATTTTCACTCTCTCTAAGAGCATCCTTGTTTTGCACCTCTTTATATAGTTGATGTAAGCATTCTGCTTTGTATTCTAGAAAGAGTAATTGATATTCTGTAGAAAAAGCTCCTGTTAACAATGGATTTTTGGATAAACTACTATCTGCAAAGGTTTGATGGTTTGCAATTAACGCTTTTTGTATATAACTTAGGGCTGTATCCCACTGACTTTGTTCTTTATATATATTAGAAATGTAAAAATAACTATAGGCAACTTCAGGGCTTCGAGGGCCAAATTCTTGTAGTGCATGGTAGATTGTAGTGGTTCCATATTTTAGAGCATTGTCAAAATCCTTTTCTTTTGCGGCTACCTCATGTTTTATGCTATAAACCCATGTTAGGTTATAATGATCTTCTAAAGAACATTGATCTAGAACGATTTGGGCATAATAAAGTGCAGAATCATGTTTATTGAAGGTTTGATATAAGAAGCCAAGGTCTAATGCAATTTGATTTGTAAAATCTTTATGGTCCCCTTTTTTATAAATTTCGTATGTTGTAAGAATATAATCAATGGCCTCTCTATGGTTTTGGAGCTTAGAGTGAATAGCCCCTAAATTATGTTTAGCATCTGTAATGAAATAGTGATCTTTAGGAAGATACTGTTCTAATGTTTTTATACTTTGTTGTTGATAGAGTAAAGCCTTGTGATAGTTTCTTTTTTTGAGGTAAACGTAGGAGAGAATACTGATTCCTCTTGCAGCATTTTTATGGTCTTGAAAATCTGTATAAATTTGTATTGAGTGTTTTAGAAAGGGAAGTGATTTTTCATATTCTTGAAGTCTAAAATATAAAATGCCTAAGTCTTGAGAGTTTTTAGCTATAGCCTCATCATTAGCATGTTGTTCTGCTAACTCTAAACTCTTTTTGAAATAGTGTAGAGAGGAATCTATTTTATTAAATTTGGTTGGTCCATAAAAACGGCCTAAGAGATTATAGGCTTCAATCTTATTTTGAATGGGGTCAATAGAGTTGGTGTCTAAGAATTGATTAATAGTCTGTATCGCCTCTGAATATTGAGTTTGAGCAACTAGCTGAGTTGCTTTTTCAAATAATGTGTTTTTTTGAGCAAACACAATAGATTGGTTAGACAAAAAAATCCAAAATAGAAAAGGGAATAAAACTTTTGAAATCTTCATAGATGTAACAATCTTTGGTTTAGAATCTTGTAGTAGAGTTAAAAACAAATAACAAAAATAATAAAATATGCGTATTTCAGCTTTTCGCAAAGCTCATTTCAATGCTGCCCATCGGTTACACAATCCCAATTGGTCAGAAGAAAAAAACAAAGAAGTATTTGGCTTGTGCAACAATCCTTATTATCATGGTCATAACTATGAGTTGGAGGTCAAGGTAACAGGAGAGGTAGATCCTGATACAGGATATCTGATAGATCTAAAGTATTTGAGTGATTTGATAAAGGAACATGTAGAAGATAAGCTAGATCACAAGAATTTGAATATAGAAGTAGAGGAGTTTAAGGAATTGAACCCCACTGCAGAGCATATCTGTTATGTTATTTGGAATGTTTTGCGCAAACAATTAGATAAAAAGTATGAATTAACCATTCGCTTGTATGAGACTCCTCGAAACTATGTAGAGTATGAAGGTGGCTAAAATTGAATAATTTTAAGATTTTTATAACTAATCGCATTAAGCTAATTTTACTATTAATACTTAGTAACTAGGGCATTTGAGCCATAAAAAGACCTAGGTCTAAAAAGGATATATATTAATGGAACATTATTATAGTGGAAAAAATGATAGGAAATGGTTATCTTTGGAATAATGTTTCGAGAATTCCTTGTAAACATAATTTAATTATTTTTTGATTCCATTACGGCCATAGTTTTATGAATTTCACCAGCTAATGAATTTAAAAACGGGCTATTTAGTCACGGTTTGGGTACTCCTCTCTAGCCAAATCTCTATAAGTCAACCAACTTTTGCTCTCAATGGATCTACCATTGTTGTTTCAGAGCACTGCTACCGCCTAACCTCACATAAGGCAACTAATGATGTTGGAAGTTTGTGGTCAGAAATTCCTGTCGACTTAAATAATGCAGTGGAAATACGATTTGCAGTGAATATGGGCTGTTCTAAGTATGCTGGAGAAGGTATGGCTTTTGTGATGCACACCAACGAAAAAGCATTAGATGTACTAGGTTGTGGTGGTGCAGGAATGGGATTTGGGAAGAATGGAAATTGTGAAGGCCTCAGCCCCTCTTTAGCCATAGAGATTGACTCCAAATTTAATCGTAGCCACAAGGATATATACCAACCACATTTAGCTTTAGTCAAAGACGGAAACCTTAGTCAACCTTTGTTTGAGCCTGTTCGTGCTAAAGAGTATGGCAAGGATGTGAGAGATTGCGAATACCATGATGTAAAAATTACTTGGATGCCCTCCAAACAGGAACTAAATGTTTATTTTGATGATGAGCTCAGAATAACTTATGCTGCTGATGTAATCACAGATATTTTTGAAGGTGCTTCGGAGGTATATTTTGGGTTTACAGGCAGCACTGGCAACAAGGCAAATATGCAAATGATTTGTGTTCAGTCAGTTTTGATAGAAGTAGACGAGATCTTGGAGCGCAAACGTGATTTTGAGGATGGTGTAGGAATTTATCCAAATCCCATAAAAGAAAAATTAACGATAGATATAGATTTGGAAGAAGAAGAATATGTCCAGATGCAACTCTATGATAGTACAGGCAAACTGATTTATGAGATACCTACCCATGTGGTAAAAGAGAATGAATATTACTTCAACTTACCTGGTTTACCATCAGGTGTATACTACGTGACCGTAACTAATGGCACTCATCGAGTAAGCAAAAAAATAGTCCATATTTCGACAATTCGAGCTTAAGACTCGTTGTAATATATACATCCTAAGTAGCAACTCCCCCTCACTTTTTAAATCTATTGAAATGAATTCTTTAAAATTTATTTTGAGAGTCGTCATGTTATGTTGTCTCTCTACAGGTATAGAGGCTCAATCCTATTCAGAAAATCAACCAGCTTACCAACATTTAAAAGAGGTTAATAAGGAGTGGAAGCATTACAAAGATTTTAGCCTCCAAAAAGAACTAAAATTTAACTCAGAGGCGGAACGGATACAATTCCATTTAGAATCCGTAATTGCTTATCTCCAAAATAACACTCCAAATAACTTGGAGCCTACTTCTGCCCAAAATCGTAAGAGTTTATTGGATACATTGACTTCTTATGCTCAAGAAAAAGTCTTTCCTAAAAACATATATCATCCAGACCGTCAACCTTATTTTATAGACCATAGGGGTGTGCATTGTGCAGTGGGGTATTTAATGAAAGCTTCGGGGGCTCAAGATTTAGCCCAAACAATCAGCAAGGAACATAACTATGACTATGTTGCTGATATCAAAACAAGAGGTGTGACTCAGTGGGCAGAACAGAATGGTTTTTTGCTAAATGAGTTGGCTTGGATTCAACCAGGCTACCCTGCAAGTACTCCTTTTGAGACAATAGGAAAGGGGACTAATGGTACTATCCAGCAGATAGAGATAAAGAATCAATTTAGTCAAGAGTTCATATTTGCAGGGGATTTTGATTTGGTAGATAGTTTGCCTTGCCTGAATATCGGCAAGTATGAAAATCGGCAGCTAAGTTGTATAGGGACAGGTATAGATGGGATTATTAATGATATCCATATCAACTCAACTGGAGAAATAATAGTGGTTGGGGCCTTAGTGGATGGCGGGAATACTTATCCTATGGCTACATATAATGCAGGAGCATGGACTTATACTTCTATTCCTAATAAAGTGAATGCAATTGGACAGCTTATAGCAGGAGCAAGTTATTATTATTACGATCAAGAACTTGTGATAAGTGATTCGGCCTCTATAGAACAAGAACTTTGGCGCTTAACTTCAGGACAATGGGAGAAGGTATTGTCTGTAAAAGGAGAAATAGAGGATAGCAAGACCTATAGTAACATGGGGGCAAGTACCCTAAGTAGAATGTATGTTGGTAATTTTGATTCTGTTACTTTGCATAGGGCAGGATTGAGCGATACTACGTTTTTGTCAACTAATGTAATTCTTGGTCAATCGACTGGACTGACTGTTCCTCCAACATGGCATAGTGTACAATCTACCCATATCAGCGATACTATATATACAATAGCCGAAAATAATGGAATGGTTTATTTAGGAGGGACTTGTTCTGACTCAGGAGAAGTTTGTGTTTCTCGATATATGAATGGAGCATTTCAGCCATTGGTAGAAAATAATGGCCCCTATGGTTCTATACATAATTCTAAAGGAATGACAAGTTTGGCAGTAGATGCTGCAAATGGACGATTGTTAATAGCAGGAGAGTTCAGATATACACCAATGATGATGGGCTATTGGGGTAATAACCTTATGTCATATGATCTAGTTAGTAATTATACAGGTATTTTTAATGAGTTTAATGCCCCTGTTACCACCGTTGCTGTATTAGGGACGGAGTTATTTATAGGAGGTGCTTTTACTGAGCTTAAAAACACATCCTCTTTTGGAGGTACTTCTGCTCCTATGCTGCATTTGGCCAAATTATCGACCAACACGGCAATACCGAAAATACAAAGGGAACATGCTTTTAGAGCTTATCCTAATCCTACAACTGGTGACTTAACAATAGACTTAAAAAAAGAATATACTGATGTTTCTGTGAGGGTAACTAATACCTTAGGACAACAAGTACTTGTGCAAAAATATACAAATACCAATTCTATTCAATTTAATGTCCTCTAAATGGTTTAAATCCTCCGTCTTCAGACGGAAAAGACTTAAGTCCTTGCAAATGGTTATCTTAGCAAGATGAAAAATTACACAAAAGCAAGTCATACGATTTATCATCATAGATAGCATATAGTGT
>JAAEPD010000485.1 GCA_024222455.1 Aureispira sp. | reverse complement strand
TATAATTTTATTAGCTTATTTTCTGTAAATTGAACATTCATAAAGATTGGTTTGACTGTTTTTAGATTTTTTCTACAAATCAAATTTACAAAACTTTACAAATCAATCTTTTATTCCTTGTTCTAATCCTTAGTTCACGTTTTTTTACTGAGCTTTTTTGTGTGAAAAAAAGGAAATATTGGAAAGTGTTTTGTTACCAAGAAGTATGTGAAAAATTATTTTTTTAAAAATCAAAACATCAAAAATATGGAATCTGCAAGTTGGAGGAAATTTGGAAAAAGTTGGAATGAATTTGCTAGTCGTGTGAACTTTGATGGATTGTTAGAACAATTAGTTGTAAAGCAACTTAAGGTGTTTGGAAATAAATATCCTGAAGAACAAATTTGTGGTTTTGCATTTGATTGTAATGCTGCTTATGGGCAAGTGTTTATCAATTTGAATACTCCTAATCATTTAAGCAAGAACGAACAACTTCGATTTTCTGTAGGAGATTGGGCGCATCGACAAATTTCGGGAGAGCAAGAAGAGTGGGAGCATTCTTGGGCAGAGTGGTTGCCTATTGTTGATGAATTAGAACAAATTCAGTGTTGGGAGCCAACAGAAGAAGAAGAAGAAGATTATTTTGAGGACTATGATGAAGAGAATGGCTGGTTTGAGGAAACAAGAGATTACTTTATGCTAGCAGCAACCAAAGTATATTGGACTGTTCTTAGTAATTATTGTTGGCAAGAAATGAATATAACTAAAGAGCTAGATATGATATGTATAGATCATGATGAACTAACCGAAAAAGCTTTTAAGCGAATGGAGTTTGTTAAATCTAATATGGACCTAACTGTAGATGACTTACTAGAGGAGTTTGATGATTAAATTTATAATTAGGAAATGCATAAACTATTAATCGAAAATAATTACCTTTGTTTTGTAACTAGAGCATATTTTGGTATGCCCTTAATCTCATTAAGAACAGAGCGGAATTTATGTCATCAAATAGAAGAAAAAGAAAAAATCCAGAGCCCCCTAATAAGAAGAAAAAAAGTGGGTTGAATAACATAGAAATGATTGCAATTGCTGTATTTTGTTTAGCAGCAATCTTATATGCAATGACTAAGTGTGGAGGTGATCCACCACCTAAAAAAGAAAATACAGCTATTGTTATTGATTCTAGTGCAACCCCAACAGCTCAACCTACTGCAGAACCAGAATCTATCTCCGATATTATACAAAACGAAAACAATGCAAATGAGCCTATTATAGCTAGATCACTGTATGTGATTGTAGATAGCCTCAAAATGCGTAAAAAACCCGATTTGGGAAGTGGTGTGGTAGTTTATCTAAATTATGGACAAGAGATTCATGATCAGAATGACGTTACAGATTTTGAGCAAACGATTCGAATATCTGTAGATGAAGTTCAAACAGCCCCTTGGGTGAAAGTGAAAACAAAGGAAGGCTTGGTCGGATGGGTATTTGCAGCAGGTTTGCAGTTTTATCCTATTCGAACATTAGAATCTACCAATGTGGTAAATGATAATGCGAACAACAATTAAGTAAACCTCAACCGAGCTACATGAAGATACATAGGGCACTTGAGCAACTTCCTCAAATTAAGAATGCAGTTATTACCATAGGTTCTTTTGATGGGGTGCATATTGGCCACCAGCAAATCATTAATCGTATTAATGAAATTGCCCAAGCTATAGATGGAGAAAGTGTGCTCATTACTTTCCATCCTCATCCTAGAATCGCTTTGAAACCCGAAAATAATAGCCTGAGGTTAATAACAACACTTAACGAAAAAGCAGAAGTGCTGAGGGCTTATGGTGTAGATCATTTAGTGGTAGTACCATTTACCAAAGAATTTGCTAGCCAAAGTCCAGATGAGTATATTCAAAACTTTTTGGTAAAACATTTCCAGCCCAAACGTATTGTGATTGGTTATGACCATAAGTATGGCAAAAATCGAGTAGGAGATATTATATATCTCAAGAATTTTGAAACTAAATACGGTTATGAAGTAACTGAAATTAGCCCGCAAGAGGTTGAAGATATAGCAGTAAGCTCCACGAAGGTAAGAAATGCACTACAACAAGGAGAAGTAGCTAGAGCTGCTAAATTGTTAGGACATTCTTTTGTCTTGATCGGAAAGGTAGTGAAAGGGCTACAATTGGGTAGTCAATTGGGATATCCTACAGCCAATATTAAGGTTGCAGAGCCTTATAAACTAATTCCTCCACAAGGCATATATGCTGTACAAGTAGAATATGATTCTAAAGTGTACAACGGTATGTTGTATATAGGAGACAGACCAACCCTAGAGAAAGAATTAGCACAAACTATTGAAGTTAATATTTTTGATTTTGATACAAACATCTATGAAGAATTACTAAAAATAACCTTCATAAAGCATATACGAGAAGATCAAAAATTTGATTCTTTAGAAGACTTGAAAACCCAGCTAGGAGCCGATAAAGAAGCAGCACTTAACATATTGCCACAAATAGCTAGATAGTGCAAAAACCATGAGTTTAGAAATATTAGACAATGAATATATAGAATCTGGGGAAGGTAAACCTCATGGCATTAAGGATAATGAACAACGAGGTAAAATAGCAGTAGGTGCTATGGTTGCCTTTTGCGTAGTTGCTGTTATTGGGGTCATCTCAGATATAATGCAATATGACTTTGTACATGATTTTTCTATAGGAAATGCTGACTTTGCTGATGGACAAGCCAATGATCAACGTCAAATGTTAGTTGGGGTTTTGAGTTTAATAGCCTATCTTATCAATGCAGTTGTTTTTATAATGTGGCTCCGACGAGCATATTTTAACCTACATATTCATAGCCCCGAATCTGCTCGGTTTTCAGAAGGTTGGGCAGCAGGAGCTTGGTTTGTTCCTTTCCTAAACTTTGTGCGCCCTGTTCAAATAGTAAATGACCTATGGGATGGCATTCAAAATAAACTAAATACACGGTTTGTAGAAACAAAAGGATTAGTTGCTGCTTGGTGGACGGTATGGATTATTATGTCTATAACTAGCCAAGTATCCTTTAGAAGCATGAATTCAGCCACTTCTCTAAATGATATATTTATGGCTTGTTATCTTAGTTTTGTGCATGATGCAGTCATGTTGCTAGGTGCTATATTGGCTATCGTAGTTATTAATAAAATAAGAGGCTTTGAGGCAAGATTAGAGCAAGAATGGAGTTAAGCTTTTTGTAGTGTAAATCCAAACGTAGAGCCTACATCTGCACGACTACGTACATTTATAGTTTGGTTGTGTGCCTCTACAATATGCTTGACAATAGCTAAACCTAAACCACTACCTCCATCAGCACGAGAACGCCCTTTATCAACTCTATAAAAACGCTCAAAGAGTCGAGGAATATGTTCTTGTGCAATACCTCTACCATTATCAGATATCTCTAAGAGCACATTTTTGTCAAGATCATAAAATCCGATTAAGGTTTTACCCCCTTTTCTACCATATTTGATAGAGTTACTTACCAAATTAATTAGCACTCTTTGTATATTCGATCGATCAGCCATTACCCAAAGAGGTTTAGGATTACGGTCCTTAAACTCTAATTTAATCTCTTTTTGAGATGCACTCAACTCCATATCCTCCAACACCTCTTGAGCCAACTCATGCAAATTGAATCGCTCTAGATCGAGAGAAATTTTTCCTGCTTCAAATTTAGAAACATAACCTAAGTCCTCTACAATATTAGCCATTCTAGATGCATTTGAATTTGCACGTTTTAGGTATTTTTTTGCAATCTCAGGGTTTTCCATAGCACCATCCAACAACGTTTCTAAATACCCTTGTATATTGAATATTGGTGTCTTTAGTTCATGTGATACATTACCCAAAAACTCTCTACGATATTCCTCCATTTCTTTCAATAATTTGATCTCCTTAGTCCAATCTTGCGCCCATTCTACTACCTCTTCTTCTACTTGGTCAATAATATGATCACGCATATTTACATTAGTAGGAGAGCCCCCTACAGGTGCTTTCAATCGATGAATTGATTTGTAAATTAACTTGATTTTTCGATAGATAAAAAGTCTTAGCGATTCGTGAATGGTATAATAACTAGATCCAAAAGAGATCAGGGGGAAGGCTATAACCATCCACCATGCTAAGGCACTTGGTAAAATTAATTTGATGAGAAGAACAGCTATGAGCGTCATTCCACCAATATTAACAGCCGATATCATTGCTAGCTGTTGAGGTGTAGGGTTTTTGGTGATGAATCTAAACATAAGTAAATCTTATAGTTAAATAGAAATATTCAAGCACAAGTTAAAGGTCGAAGATAGCACTTTGCATTTATTAGTAGACTAAGAATAAATGTTATTTTAGGGTTAAGTATATGAGCTTAGAGTTTACATTAGAATAATGTATTCATTTGATTATTAAAATTATGCTCAAAATGCTAGGGGTATTTATAGCGCATTTATTATATTTGTTCCTATTGAGCTTATTAAATAAGGTCATGTTATAATAGAATTAATCGTTTGAGGAATTGTGAATTTTAAAGATTAAGAATTTATGGGAAGAGCTTTTGAATATCGTAAGGCAAGAAAAATGAAGCGCTGGGGCCAAATGGCAAAGGTGTTTACTAAAATTGGAAGAGAAATAGCATTGGCTGTGAAGCAAGGAGGACCTGACCCAGATTCTAATCCAAGGTTGCGTCTGGCTATCCAAAATTCTAAGGCAGCAAATATGCCTAAAAAGAATGTAGATAATGCAATTTCTAGAGCATCCTCCAAAGATGCAGAAGACCTTACAGAAGTAGTTTACGAAGGGTATGGACCTTTTGGTGTACCATTTATAGTAGAATGTTTGACTAATAATTCAACTCGTACAGTTGCAAATGTTCGAATGTATTTCAACCGTTCTGGTGGTTCTTTAGGTGTGTCTGGTTCTGTAGCTTTTATGTTTGATCGCAAGGGCGAATTTCAGTTCGAACTAGGTGAGCGAGATGCAGAGGAGTTGGAGCTAGAATTGATTGATCATGGTGCTGATGAGATTGATGTAGATGATGAAGGAATCGTTTATATTTATACAGCTTATGAGGATTTTGGCAAAATGCAAAATGGCTTGGAAGAACTGGGTATAGAGGTTAAACAAGCTTCTTTAGAAAGATTTCCTACTGCAACGAAAGAACTAACCGCAGAACAAAAAGAAGAGATCGAAAAATTAATAGAGCAATTTGAAGATCATGATGATGTTCAAAAAGTTTTTCATGGTATGGCCTAAGCTATATTAGTAGATAATAAGATATGCATCTCAATTTATTGAGGTGCTTTTTTTGTTGAATTAAAACTAAACACAAATAAGAAAATGGAAAGAATTTTTATAGTAGGTTTTATGGGAAGCGGAAAAAGCGCACAATTTGATCAATTAGCCAAAAAACTAAAATGGAGCTCATTAGACTTTGATGGCATTATTGAATACAAAGAAAAACTAACCATTAAAGAGATTTTTGATCAACATGGAGAAGGATACTTTCGTGGATTAGAACAAAAATATTTGAGAGAGTTAGGAGCTTATCCTAATATGGTTATTGCTACAGGTGGTGGTACACCTTGCTTTCATGAAAACATGGAGTGGATGAACCAAAATGGTGTGACCATATTTATAGATACACCTGCTGAGGCTATTCTAGCAAATTTGCAAAACGAAACAGATAAGAGACCTTTATTAGCAGGAAAAACAGCTGAGGAACTCAAAGAATATGTAGAAGCTACATTGGTAGAGCGCAGAAAATATTATGAGCAAGCTACACATACTGTTGTCCCTCAAAATGGGGATTGGGCAGAAGAGGCTTTTTCTAAACTTCAATAAACCTATAGTTCGCTGAATTTTCGCCAGTCAATGACTAAGAAGTAATGCTTTTTTGGATTTTCTACTAAAATTCAAAAAACAGCAAACTATTAAAAACAGTAAACTATGTATAATAAATTTAGCAGTATTTGGTTGTTAGGAATTGTCTTAATGCTTTTTAGTAGTTGTCAAGAAACTACTAAGTCTAAACCAAACAAACAAGAAAACGAAAAAAATACGATGAAAGAAAATAATACTGTAGAGGCAAAAGCACCTGTAGCCGAAAAACAGCCTAAAAAACTAGTTGCACATGGAGATACTCGTGTAGATGATTATTTTTGGATGCGTTTGAGCGATGAACAAAAAACAGCCGAAAAGCCTGATGCCCAAACACAAAAAGTATTAGATTTTTTGAATGGGGAGAATGATTTTACAGAGGCTAAACTAAAGCATACCGAAGATTTTCAACAAAAGCTTTATGATGAGATTGTAGGACGTATTAAAAAAGATGATGCATCTGTACCTTATCAATCTAATGGATATTTCTATTATACTAAATACGAAAAGGGGAAGGAATACCCAATCCATTGTCGCAAAAAAGGGTCTTTAGATGGTAAAGAAGAGATTCTTTTAGATGTTAATAAAATGGCAGAAGGACAAGAATACTATCAAGTGTCTGGCTTGAGTGTGAGCCCTGATAATAAGATTTTAGCTTTTGGAGTAGATAACGTAAGTCGCAGAATTTACACCATAATGTTCAAAAACTTGGAAACAGGAGAGCTATTGCCTAACGAAATAGCTGGAACTACTGGTGGTGGTGCTTGGGGCAATGACAATCAGACCTATTTCTATACTTCTCGCAATGAGGTGACCTTACTTTCTGAGCAAATTTACAGACATGATCTGAAAGATGCTAGAAGTGAGTTAGTTTATGAAGAAAAGGACAATACCTATTATATAGGTGTGTACAAATCTAAATCAAATAAGAACATTATTATTTGGAATAGCAGTACACTCTCTAGTGATTACTGGATATTAGATGCAGACAAACCTAAAGGGAAATTCAAGAATTTTTCACCTAGAGAGTCCGATCATGAGTACCATGTTTATCACAAAGATGATAAATTCTATATCCTAACCAACTGGAAGGCTAAAAACTTCCGTTTGATGGAGGTTTCGGACAAAAAAACAAAGAAGTCTAATTGGAAAGAGGTTATCGCACATCGCGAAGATGTATTGTTAGAGTCTGTAGAGCTTTTCAAAGATTATATGGTAGTAGGTGAGCGCCAAAAAGGAAACAACTTATTACGTATTATCAATCAAAAAGATAAAACAGAGCATTACATCAAGTTTGATGAGGAGGCTTATACTGCAGATATAAGTGTTAATAAGGAGTTTAATACCAATCTGTTGCGCTTTGGCTATTCTTCTATGACTACACCTTATTCTACTTATGATTATGATATGGGAACGAAGAAGCGTGAGCTTAAAAAACGTCAGGAAGTAGTAGGAGGGCACAATCCAGATGAATACGAAACTAAACGTTTGTATGCACCTGCTAGAGATGGTAAACAAATACCCATTTCCATAGTTTACAAGAAAGGATTTGAGCCAAATGGTAAAGCTCCTTTATTGCTTTATTCTTATGGCTCTTATGGTTCTACTATCGATCCTTATTTTAGTTCAGTTCGTTTGAGCTTGTTGGATAGAGGTTTTGCTTATGCTATTGCACACATTAGAGGTGGGCAGTTTTTGGGTAGAGCTTGGTACGATGATGGCAAAATGTTGAACAAAATCAACACGTTCAACGATTATATCGATTGTGGTAAATACTTAGTGTCTAAAAACTATACTTCTAACGATGGTCTATTTGCAATGGGAGGTAGTGCAGGAGGTTTATTGATGGGTGCAGTAGCTAATATGGCTCCAGACCTATTCAAGGGAATGGTTGCAGCAGTGCCTTTTGTGGATGTAGTGAGTACCATGTCTGATCCTACAATTCCATTGACAACCAATGAATATGATGAGTGGGGAAATCCTGCAGATAAAGAATACTATGAATACATGAAAAAATATTCTCCTTATGATAATGTAGCAGCATTAAACTATCCTAATATTTTGATAACAACAGGTTATTTTGATTCGCAAGTACAATATTGGGAGCCAGCTAAATGGATTGCTAAACTAAGAGAATACAAAAAAGGTGATAATGTATTATTGATGCATACCAATATGTCAGCAGGACATGGAGGGGCTTCAGGGCGTTTTCAGCGTTATAAGGAAGTAGCTTTAGAGTATGCTTTTATCTTCGACTTGGTTGGAATAAAAGAGTAGTTTGAGGCAAGACAACATCTTAAAGAAAAAGGCTGATCAAATTTTGATCAGCCTTTTTTATATTTATCGGATAATGATTGATTTATGAATCCTATGTTCTGTAGTTTGAACAACAACAACATACATGCCTGCTGCCCAAGAGTTAGTCTCAAAACTGAATATTCGATTATTCCCATTTAAGGTATGTTTTGCAACAGCAGTTCCATTTACATTATAAATAGCAACATAACCTTTATCTAAATTGAGATCGCTTTCTACATAAAAAAGTTCATGTGCAGGATTAGGATAAATTGTAATATCATCTCCACTAAGCGTCTTATCTTTAAGCGATACAGCCACTACTTTAGAATAGCTATAGCTACCATCATAATCAGTCTGTTTTACTCTATAATAAACCCAAGAAATATTGTTGATTTCTGCAGACAATAGGTGGTTTATACTATACTCATGAGATTCATTTGATGTTCCATTACCTTCTACTTGTGCAATAGTTTCAAAAGAAATACCATCATAACTTTGTTCTACATTGAAATAATTATTGTTTGTCTCAGATTCTGTCGTCCACCAAATCTTGACTTCACTATTGGGGTTTAATGTGGCAGTTACATCAGAAAACTCAACAGGTAAAATATCACACCAATTAGCATTTCCCGAAGTCGTAAGATTGCCTGTATAGCTCGCAGATCCAGTTCCACAAACAGTGCTATTACCACCCATAGTTACATCACCAAATACTTGTAGTACACCATCCACTTGGATTTCACTGGTTCCAAGCATATTTAAATCGCCATGTATGTTGAATACAGTACCAACTTGAACTACTACAAAGTGAGCACCAACCATACTTAAAGCACCATTAGACTGGAATGTAGCATTGGGTTTTAGTACTATTACTGTACTTCCGCCAGCTCTACCTATTTCTAAATGGCCACAGCTACTAATTATTGCATGTTCTATAAATACAGAATCATTCCCTGTGAATTTGCAGGGAAGCGATGTAAGGCTAGTTGCATCTTTATGGCCAATGGTAGACCATATAGAGCCGAGCCAATCACCATCTGCAGTACTATAATAGTTTGTTGCGTTAGCTTGTAAAGCAACAAAGGAAAGAAAAAATATGTAGATAATTGTTTTCATAAGAAGAGATTTTGCAAGTGTTATTAATTTTCACTTGCAAGATCTTTTCTTTTTTGATTATAGTAAATGACTAAGGACAGTTGTTTGTGTGATAAATATCACCTATTACTCTATTTCTATATACTCAGGTATCGAAACATTATAAATAATATGTTCTTCAGCTTCTTTTCCCTCAATAATGATAGGTTCTAAATCCTTTTTGGTACTGAATGTTGCAACTCCATCTTTTAGGGCATAATCTACATGATAGCGACCCGAATTTATAATTTCTTCCATTTGGTTAGGGTCAACTAAGTCAATTGCAATAATAACTTCTACAATCATTACAGTTGAATAAGTCTCTTTTAGGTTGACCTCAAATCGATCTTCATCGATTTGAAGATTCACAACTTTTGCTTTGGCATCAAATACTTGATGGAGACGTGCTTCTACTTGCCCAAGAGCATTAGAAGAAAAAAACAAACAGGAAATACCAATGATAAAAATGTACAGATTTTTCATGATAATGGGATTTTGATGTACAAAAAATTAGGAATCTTTGGTATCTGGGTCAAAATAAGTATGATAAACGCTTAACGCACCATAATAGGCAACTGATAAGATTGAAAGACTTTTAGCAACAGTCAATAAAGTAGGAGCATCATAACCACCTTCTACTATAATCAAGAGCCCTACATTACCTAATACGAACAAAATAGTATTTAGGATGTTAAATTTCATGAATTTTTTAGTTCTGCTTGGATATAAGTACTTTATAGGCACAAAATGGAGAATAGCAAAGACTATAATTGCTATGAAATTAAGCATAGGAGGTAGACCAAAAACATAGTAAATATAGAAGGCTACAGCATTCCACATCACAGGAAAACCAATAAAATAGTAATCAGAGGAAATCATTCCATCTTTGCCATAATATAAGGCTGATACTAATAGTATAATAATTGCTGACCAACTACGAAGAGCATCTGGTATTAAATACTGCCCATCAGCATCAACCGCAGCATAAATCAAAAATGCAGGAATAATAGCATAGGTTGCAAAATCAATAACAGCATCCATCATTTTGCCTGACATATTAGGCAATACTTCTTGTACTCGAAACATTCGAGCAAAGGTGCCATCTATACCATCTATAATCAAGGTAGCAAATAAAAGTGCAAAAGCAAGAGGAATATTTCCTTCTGTGATAGCTACAATAGCAAAAAAGCCCACAACAATACCTGAGGCCGTAAAAGCATGAACGCACCAAGCGGCAAATTTTTGTCCAATGCTGAAAGAGGTGTTATTGGTATCCATTTCTTAAAAGTGTTAGTTAAAATATAAGGGTATTGAGAATTGTCACCATTCTTGGGAATTAATGCATGTGCAATAAAAAATGATAACCTAGCAAGCTAAGTTATCATTTTTGTGCCAAAACTGGCATTTGGACCATGAAGTTGTTTAAATTCTAGACGAACTTATTGATCAAATCTATATAATTGATATGCCTCTATGATTGTAATCAGTTTTTTAGCATATTTTTTATCTGTAGCATAGCCCGCAGCCTGTAGTCCATGCGCCCAATTTTCATAATCAGAGCGAGGGAGCTTTTTGAGGTGTCTGTATCGTTTGCCCGAAAGTAGTTTGCTATGCTCTCTAAAGCTATACCAAGCCGAATCGAATATACGGAACATGTCGTATTTGCTATCATCTGTATAATTAGCGCAGCGGCAACCAATACATTTTTTACGACACTTAATTCCAAAGTGATTATTATCATTTTTAGCCAATCTGCTGTGTCCTGCGTTGCTTTCCAAAAGCCCTTGAGCTAAGGTAATACTTACTGGTATGTCAAACATTTTAGCTTCTTCATTAGCTGTTTTAAGATGTGTAGCTATATAGCTTAGACAAATTCGTTGTTTCTCAGCAACAATATTAGGAGCTATATTATGTCTTTTTAAGTAACTAGGATTTAGTGCAACAACCAAATTAGACAGTTTTGCAGCCTTTTTTTGCTGTTCAGGAGTTAAGGCATCACTTGTAGCTGTAGCAGCGTTGGCCAAATTTAGATCATTGTTGATCGAGTTTTGTTTTTCTTGAACCTTTTTCCAAGAAGCAGCCTGTGGGAAAATACTAGTGCGTTGTATTTTTTTAGGTTTTTTTTCTGCAGCAGGCAGGGGGACCATTTTCTTTACCTCTTTGGGGGATTGATTGATGTGCTGATTTTGCTCTCCTCCTATACTAAAATGGAAAGAAAGTTCTTTTTGACTTACCATGATGATTAATAGAGCCAATAGACTCGCACGTATTATGCTTTTGTGTATATTAGGTCTGAACTGAATTAATGCTGTTTGAAATTTTTTCTTGACGGTTATGAGCTGTTTATTGAGTATCATATCTGTATAATATTTAGTATTTTTATCAATTATCGTTAAGACGATTTGTTTTAAGTGTTACGCAAATATAAAATATTTTGTTTTAATAATTAAAACTTTTTGTTTTGAAATTTTGAATATATATTTTTCTAATATGGTGAGATGGCCTAGCTAACTGGATTTGATATGCTAAAAAAAAGAATTGTAATTTTGGGAGGTGGGACTTTTGCTTATGTCCGTAATCACTTAGCTATAGCTGCACCCGCATTTGGGACTACGGCTCGACAGTTACACCAACTTTTGCCCAACAGCCAATTAGTTTTGACTAGAATGGCAGCAGCAGATTCTAAAATAGAAACCAACCAAGATGTTTCAAATTTAATAGCTCAACTCTTATTGGATGATGAAGTTGGAGGAATTGTGATGAATGTAGCAATGTGTGATTATGATGGTCAAATAGGAGAGTTGAAGTCTGGAGAATATGCAGAGCGCTTGAAAAGTAGAGGAGGTCAACAGCTTATGAAACTAACTCCAAGCCAGAAAGTGATTTCTACAATCAAAAAACAGCGATCAGATATAATTTTAGTAGGATTCAAAACAACTACTAATCATAGCCCTAAAGAGCAAATACAAAAAGCTGAACGAATGATTTTAGAAAGCGATTGTGATTTTGTCTTGGCAAATGATGTAGTTACTCGAAATAATATGCTTATCACACGCGGCACGTGTATTATTAGCACTAAAGATCGGAAAAAGACTATTGAGCAGCTTGCTGAACGGCTAGAAAGAAAAGTCGTTTGAAAACGATTAATGCAATACAGAAAACCTAATGGATGCGAAAGACAATACTAAATAACAAAATATTGTTCTTATTGATAATGGTATTATTGATTGCTTGCAATCGAAAATATTCACCTTCTCAATTAAAATTAAACAGACTGAGTGGGATTTCTATGAAAGAATCTTTGAGTCGATCAATGGATTGGAATTATAACCATTGGCATGACCACTATTTTAAAAAATCAGGGAAGAGCATTTATTTTAGCACAATAGAACAAAAAGACAGTTTTGTAGCGATTCACCCTAAGCAACAAATCTATGTATTTAATTACAGCAAAGGCTGGCAATTGAATGGGGAGTATCTGGAAATAGATTCTTTATATGTAATGAAATATATGCTAAGAAATATGCCAGTAGGAGGCAGAACTTGGTGGTCATCTCCCTATTTTTATGGAGAACCTGCTGGTGGCGATGATACCTATTTGCCACCATTACATAGGCGTGATTTGATAATGTATTATTATTTATATTATGGTTTTTTTGGAGCAGAAAGAGAGTTTGAAGGTGTTCATTATATAATATTGCAAGACAGTCTCAATAATGAATACTCTTGTTCTCCTCTTGATACTATGTTTACTGGAGATCCCTATAAACTCTACGAAAAGCTTCCTCCATCTAAAGATAATGAGATGCTTTTCCATCTTCATCAATGTTATAAAAGTTGGGTTGCTAGAATAGAAAAAGTAGGTTGGAATGAAGCCCAAAAAATGGGGCTTTCACCTTTTGATAATTGCCTTTGCAAAATAGTTCTTTTCCCCCCTAAAGACTAGGCTAAAATTTAGGTTGGAGAGCAATTTTGAAACCAACAGGAGCTACACCTGGTTTTTTCAATTGTGTCAAGCGCCAAAGCACATCAACTCGGACAATTTTAAGGATATTTTCGATACCAAAACCAAGTTCTGCATAAAACTTGGGTGCACTCAACCCTTCAGGCAAGTCTAGTATCTCCAAGTTTTTAGGACTAATAGTACCATACAGCCCCTTGAAGGTAATCAAACTACGCAATTTTAACTTACGCACTAATGGAATCGTATTAAAGATAAGCCCATCAAAATGGTGATCGACCCACAATGCAGCAAATTGGTCACTAACAAATTCAAATTCTCGCATCATGCCATAAGCATGTTTATTATAAGACCAAGCCTCATTGCCCAAATGCATATTCATGACCATATAAGGTACCTTCCCAAATATTTTACCTGCACGGACTTGATATTTAGTATAACCAATAGGAGAGTTAAGTCTATGTTTGAGTTGAAGACTAAATTTGTGGTAATTGACAATCTTTTTCATGAAACCACCAACTCCAGCAGTATAACTTATATCTATAATAGGCAAAGGAGAACTCAGTGAAAAACGATAAAAACCACCACCACCTTTAAACCAAAGTTCTTTAGGCCCCCAGTGCAAAGAAATAGAAGCTTCAGTTGTATGTACCTCATGAATAGGATCTTTGCAATCCATCATAGGAGTTGTGAACTCAAAAAGACCTGGAACTGGTAAAAATGTACGATGTTGGAATCCTAAAGTAGAGCTTATGCCTTTTCTCCATTCTTTTGTATAGTCCAATTTAGCTTTTCGGACTTTCATTATACGGCTCAATGGCTTTCTACGCAAGAGCGAAAGAATAATATTATCATGAGTATAAAGCAGGCTGGTTTGGCCCAACATTTCAAAATCATATTGATATTCAGCTGTAAGCAAGTGCCATCTATTTTGATCACTAGGGAGATGTAAACGAATCGCACCACCATATTTGAATTCTCTATCTTTAGTACCATAAGCCACAAAAGCTTGTAGTTGAATGATTTTACTAAAGTCATTAGTTGTACGCAAACGTAGTTTAGGGCGAATGCCTTCTATGCTATTCCAACTTACTATTTTAGGGATTCTACCAAGTTCTACATACTTGATTCTGAAATAGCTAGTAGCAGCAGCATAACCCACCCATTCCAATATTTTATATCTAGGCGTGTTCTTGATACTGTCTACCAAGTTATAAACACCACGTTCATTTTCGTTGAGTTCCTCATGCCTAGCTTCCTTCCAGTAGTTCTCATCCTGAGTTGTTGCTGTTTTTTTTATTTCAGAAGGTTCACCTTGAAATATTCTAGGATCAATTTGGTGATTAATCTCTATTTTAGAACAAGTAGTTGTTTTTTGTATTTGGACGCTTTTAGCCTTTTTCCCTTCCAGCAGTGTTATTAGACCATTTGTAGAAATACGTTGGCGAATCCATGTTCCATCTTTGTTAGGCTGATACTCCTGTTTAGTTTGATAATGATGTAGGAAATTTAGGTTGATATGTGGGGAAGTCTCCATTTCTATAGATTCAATAGCATGACTAGGTCCATGTATCCATGCTGCTCCTAGAAAGGTGAAATCCTGTTTACGACGACCCGTAAATTCTAGTTTATAATACTTCACATCATCTTTTACCAAGCTATCTGTTAGAAAATAGCGATACATCGTATTAGAACTAGGTCCAAATGGGTTTATAAAGGATTTGCCAGCCAAAACTACCATATTGGCATAAGGGTCGATGTCTTCAAATTGAATAGCTACAAATTCAGAAACACTCACATTCTTTATGCCCGAAAACTGATCAGCAATGATAATCTCCTTTTTAGCTTTAGGTATTTTAGAATAGTAAACCTCTTTGATTGTCTCTTTCATTAAGCAAGGAAGATATTCTTTGCCATTAGGAGTTTTTTTGATGTTATCTAAAACAATACCCCATCTTTTTTTGAAGATTTTTTGTTTTTTGAATTTCTCTGGCAAATTGTAGAGTGCAAAGGCTACTTTAGTATACGCTTCGTATTGATAACTGTTGGCCTGCTCTATATTATTTTGGGTCTTATGCTGAACAACCTTTCTCCACAATGCTATTGCAGCAGTGTCTTTTACACGTTTTTTGCGTTGAGCAGTTATAGTTGCTGTTTCTAAATCGTGCGATTTTGCAGATAATTGAATATCTATACGTTGTAGAGGCAGGTCTTTTAATTCTACAAACTTACTATCATAACCTAGAAAGTTAAAACCTAAACTATCTACAAAAGAACCAGTAGTTATTTCATAGTCACCATTAATATCAGAAGTGACTCCTACAGTAGTACCCACAAAATAAACATCCACAAAGGGCAAAACTTCGCCACTTTGAGCATCTTTTATCTTGCCTTGTATCGTAAACTGAGCTACTAAATTAGGAGCTGTTAGTAATAATATAATGATAATTCGTACAAGCATTAAGTACTGATTTTTGTATGTTAAAACATATTCTAAAGTCGTTTTAGAACGCTAAAACCCTTAATGCTATCCAATTATTTTTTAATGCTCTGATTATAAAGCATTAAAAAGGGGGAGTATGTTAACCATAGCAACTACAAAAATACTATGAATACTTGTATTTAGCAAATCAAGTTGCTTGAAAGGCTTATTCTTTTAGAATTTCTTCTACAACTATTTTATAACCTTTGGGTGGTTTGGGAATCTGAATCCAGTTAGTCCAGATACCTCCAGCTCTAGACCCACCCCAATAATTGTATTCTTTCCAAGTTACTGTTTTTGTTTTATGATTAATCAAGACTTGATTGCTAAAACTAGCAAAACGATCACCTACTGATGACTTGAAAAGCAGTATAGATTCTGAAAAGTTAGTTATAGAAAATGGTGTCTTACATTCCTTAGAGAGTTGGGTATATTTTTTTGCACTGTCAACAATCCAATAGCCGTTTTTGTGCTCTTTTAGCTTAATTTTGCATTGAATTCCAGTTATAGAACCTTGACTTTCTACTTCTATTTCATTAGGTACCTTTTTCCTTAGAAGCACCCAGCTGAGTGTATAGTTACAGCGATTAGCATGACAACCTTGCCGATAGGAAGGGCAAGAACTAGCACATTGAGCGCAATGTTTATCCACGAAGATTTCATTTTGACTAAAATCAACAAGGGGAAGTTTTTTGTGCATACTATCTGCAAAAAGTTGGTAGTAGGTGCTAGAATCTTTAATCAAGCGATTGTTTTTGTATATAAGCTTTGAGCTTTTTCGGGAGAGATCCAGCTCGTCAAACACAGGGATAGATAGATGTTTCTCAAAACGAGGATGTTTTTTAGAGACTAAACCTCTTTGGCTAAAAATGGCCGATGGAAGTAAGCAGATTATAAAACAGGAAATAAAAATACGCATATGATTAAGTTTTAGTGTTTTAGATGCCAACATAGACAATTTAGGTGTATTAAAATAGGTTTGTTTATGCTTATAATTTTAATTATCTTACAAGGTCAGTTTCCTAACATAGTTTAAAAATAGTAAAATGAAAGCAAGCATCACCCTCGATTCTTTATCCCAAATGATCATCAATGGATACAAAGATGCATTAAAAAGTGAACGAAAGTTCATGAAGCAAAAAGCAGCCTATGTACTTTTGGCTTATGATTACTTATTAGAAGACAAGAAAAAGGTATTAGGAATATTCTTTTGTCGCAAAGAAAAGGAGTTTAAAGACACCTTCAAAGCAATCAAGAAAGGAGGGCACCCTGTTGCAAAACTGGCAGGAGGTGCTTGTCAATTGGCAGAGACAGAAGAAGGAAATACCCTTACGGTTCAGAGAACTTTTGGGAGTTTAGATACTGCAAAACTCAAAAAACAAGGAAAAAACTACTTTAAGTTGCTCAAAATAAAGAGTTTAAATATAGTTATTCCTGATAAGCAAGAAGATGCTGTTGTAGCAAGAGAACAAGGAGGAAAACCGACTTTAGAACCTGCACCAGCCGAATGGGAAACTACTAAGTTTGTAGGTTGGAGCAGCCGAGGCCTTGCAGTACAGCACTTACGGGTTGTTTTGAATAAGTTGATGAAGGGGAAACACCCAGAACTAAAGTTGAGTAAAGATCCCAACACAGCAGTATTTGGTGCTGATGATTTTGATGCAGTCTTGAAATATCAAGACTTGATGGGGATAAAACGCAATGGAAAAATAAAAGGTGGTGGTCGCTTAGGTATTGCCGAAAAAGCAACGCTAGAATTGCTAAAACAGGAATCTAAACCATTGCCTCCAGACCCTAAAAAAGCCGAAAAAGATGCTTTAGCAAATTGGAATAATGCAAGTTATGTAGGATGGGGAATGCAGAGTGGAGATGCTTTGTATCACTGTCGTTTGCGTTTGAATAAGTTGATGAAGAAAAAGATAAAACCATTGCCTGTAGTTAAGCAAGGCAAGGCAGCTTTGCCATTCACAAAAGCAGACAGTAAAGCTATTCGAGCTTTTCAGAAAACAATGCGCTTGCTAGATGGTCAAAAAGCTTTGGGAGGAGGTTCTCCAGGTGTAGCTTCAGGAGCAACTTTGTCTTATATCAAAAAACTAAAAGCCTTACCTGAAAACGAGGAAGATACCTATGAAGCAAAGGTAGATTACACCGCAGATTGGCACAATGCTAAAACTGTACAGTGGGGCGATATGGGAGCGAAGGTTTATTGGCTTAGAAAACGATTGAACCAGACCTTGTATGGTAGAATCATCAAACTTCTGGTAGTTGGCGAACCACATTATGCAGCTCCTTTTAATAAGTTAGATTCTAATGCGATCGTTAAATTCCAAAAAATACATGGATTGTTGCTGCCTGGATGGAAAGTCAAAGGAGGTGGAATGCCTGGTATTGCCAAAGGTAAAACTCTAGAGCTATTAAAAAGTGATGCAGCATTGCCTAAGCAGGATTATATAGATATGATTCAAAATCGTAAAAAAATATTTGATCCTAAAGAACAGGCTCTTACCAGTTATGATCCCAAGTTAGGATTTAAGAGGCGAAATCCAGATACAGGTCAGTTGGAAGACTCACCTTATCAGCAAGTATTGGAATATTATTGCAAAGAAAAAGGAATGAAGGCTGGTGATTGGGCAAAAGAGGGGAGTCGACCAAAAGGTAAAAATGAAGTGACCACTTTGCCTGTGTGGTTCAATACTTTCCAAGAAGATATGATTCGTTCAACAACTTGGAGCAAGGAGGAAGAGGCTATGCAAAAATTGATGCAAATGACTCTTACCAATAAATACAAAACAGAGCTAGGAGACGAATTAGCAGATTCTGTTGAGGAGTTTTTCTCACATGTTGGCAAAAGCGAAACCAATAAAGCAGCTGAAGATCTTATTCCTGGTGTAAATGGTACAGCTGATTGGTGTGCTTGGGCTTCCAATATGGCATTGGTGAAAGGTTTGCGCAAAGCAGGACTCAAATTTAAAGGAACCAATGGGAGTATAGCTGCTATGTTGCCTGCTACTCAAAAATGGGTGGGTGGAAAAGGTCGAATTGAAATCCCCTTTAAGTTTAAAAACTTATCTAAGATAAAATCTGGTGATTTGATTGATTATATAGGGGCAAGTACGGCAACTAGAGGGCATGCTGTGACAGTAATAAAAGTAGATGCTAGTAAAAATAAAATGCATGTTGTTTCTGGAAATGCTGGAGGCGAAAGTATTCGTGTCAATGAAGTAGCTGTAGAAGAAGCGCCAGACCCTAAGTTTTTGAATAAACTGATCAAGCTAGATAATAAGATTAAGGCAATCAAAAAGGAAACAGGGTTTTCTAACCTTGCAAAAGGCATGAAGGAAACAGAAGCTTTGCTTCAGCAATATGAGCAACAATTGCTTGATGCAGAAAAGCAAAAAGAGGAACAATCTATGCCTATGAGCACTGCTCCTTTTGACCCCACAATTATCAAAGAAATAACAGCAGAATATAATGCAGCTCTTGGTCATTACAACAAACTGGGAGAATGGAAGGCAATAGCTGCTAAAATAAAAAATACCAAACCTAAAGGAAATGCAGTTTGGATAAGCATTTGGCGCAGAACAAGTTTGATCAATATACCTCCCACAGTTTTGGCTACTATGACAGCAACTGAGTTGGGTAAATTGGGTTTAGAACGTATGTAAAATAAGAAAAAAATAGTATAGTGAGAGGGCTAGATCTTAAACGATTTAGCCCTTTTTTATTTTGAATTTGAATAAAGGTAGTCTGTTTAAGTTGAATAGATATATTATTATATCTAATGTAATTACTACCTTTGCACTAATTTTTACTAGGCTATTTTTAATATTAAATACAAGAAATACTATGAAAAAAGTTAATGTACTTTTTATTATCTGTGTAGCATTGTTGTGGGGACAAACAATGCAAGCACAAGGAGTTGGAGTCAATGAGGACAACAGTTCTCCTGATGCTTCGGCTATGTTAGATGTTAAATCTTCTACAAAAGGGATGTTAATTCCTAGAATGACTACTGGTCAACGAACAGTTATTGCCACACCTGCTACTGGCCTGTTAGTATTTGATAGCGATACTGGAAGTTTTTGGTTTTATGATGGAAGTGCTTGGACTGAATTAGTTTCAGGAGGAACAGATAAGGATGAGCAAGATTTATCTTTGTCAGGCAACAATTTGAGTTTGACAAATGATGCCTCACCTGTAGATTTGAGTGGATATCTAGACAATACAGACAACCAAGATTTATCTTTAGCAGGAAACACTTTGAGTTTAACAAATGATGGAACGACAGTAGATTTGAGTGGTTTTGTTAATACAGATAATCAGGATCTATCCTTGTCAGGAAATACCCTAAGTTTAACAAATGATGGAACAACGGTTAACTTAAGTGGCTATTTAGATAATACAGATAATCAAGCACTATCCTTGGCAGGAAACACTTTAGGTTTAGTCAATGGAGGAAGTGTAAGTTTAGCTAGCTATCTAGATAATACAGACAACCAAGATTTATCTCTAGCAGGAAACACTTTGAGTTTAACAAATGATGGAACGACAGTAGATTTGAGCGGTTTTGTTAATACAGATAATCAGGATTTATCCTTGTCAGGAAATATTTTGAGTCTGACAAATGATGGTACTACCGTAGATTTAAGCAGTTTTTTGGATGCAGATAATTTAGGTAACCATACTGCTACTACTACCTTAAATATGGTTAATAATAATATCACAAATGTTAACTTGCTTAGTACACGAGCGGTGGTTAGTTATGATAAACTTCGTGTATGGAATAGCAGTAATTATACTATAGGTATGAATAATGCTATGACTTTTGGTTATTTGAATGACTATGCTATGACTTTTACTATGAATCAAGATGATGATAGAGGTTGGATTTGGCGTGATGTGAATGATGCTAAATCGGATGGTGCAGCAAGTTTAACTACTGATGGGCGCTTTGTGACGAAGTCTATCTTGGAATCGCAAGGTGAGCTGATTGTTGCTACAGATGCAACTATTGATGGAACTACTTTTAATGTAGATGCTACAAATAACAGAGTTGGTATAGGGACAGCTACACCAGGTGCTGGTGCTTTATTGCATATAAATGGAGGTGATATTTTAATGTCTAGCACTAGATTTATAGAGGTGCAAGATGGAGATCAAAATATTCAGTTAGATGATGCCAATCCTACTTGGAATGGACTAGGATATGGTGGGGTTACTCGTTTTTATGGTGATGGTACTTTAGCTTCTTCTAAATTAGAAGCAGGTGGATTGCAATTAGAACGTCATATTCAAATCAAAGGTGGAAACCCTGCTGCTGGTAGAGTATTAACTTCAGATGCTACAGGTAATGGTTCTTGGACAGATCCTTTTGAAGATAAAATGGTCTTGAGTAGTAGTTTTGCATATAGTGAGGATGATGTTAGTAGTGCTAGCCTAACAAATTATGGAGTTTTATCTGGTGATGATGTTTCTGTGGTAGCTACTCTTCCTTTTACTGTAACTTTGGGCGGAACAGCTTATACTAGCTTATACATATCTTCTAATGGGTTTGTTGAATTTGCAGCAGGAACTGGTGGAACAGATTTGAGTAATGATGCCTTACCTTCTGCTAACCATTCTAATCCGTTGGTAGCAGGTTATTGGGATGATTTAGTGTCTGAAGGTGATAATATTCAGTATGGTTATACAGGAACAGCACCTAACCGTGTATTTATTGTGAGCTATGACGCTCGTAGATTTGGAGGTTCAGATATTGTAGACTTTCAAATTCAGATACATGAAGGCTCTAATTTGATTAATGTTAAATATTTTGATGTGAGTCCTAACACTTGTGGTCAGGGGGCAACTATTGGTTATCAAGGTGCAGGAGGATCTGCTGCTACTGCTTATCCATTAGGGTACAATGCTAGATTGTTAGATGATAATAGAACATCTACAGATACTTGGTCTGTTTGTCCTGTACGTTAATTTTAGTCAACCTAAAAACAGATAATTATGAATAAATATATAATAATCATAGCTTGGTTACTTTTACCCTATCTAACTTCAGCACAAGGTGGAATAGTGGTTAATGGAGCTAACTTTAATGTAGAAGCAGGAACTCAAGTCCGAGTAGAAGGAGGAGGAGTGACTAGTCAAGCTGGTGATATTGACAATGAAGGCAATATCTACTTAGATCTAAACTGGGTGCAAAATGGAGGCCTATCTACTTATACAGGCAATGGCTGGATGTGGTTTGAAGGAACCGGAAACCAAAACTTGTTTAGTGCAAGTGCTTTAGTAGTGCCCCGTTTACGTGTGGATAATGGTCAACGTCTAGTCTTGTTGAGTCCTGTAATGGTATCTACACAAGTAGATTTAATGAACAATGGGAACATAGAATTAGGAGCTAATGATTTGACTATCAATTCAGGTGGAACAATAGTCAATTACAATGCTGCTAATTTTGTAGTCACTAATGGTACTGGGAGTTTGAAGCAAGAAGTAGCAGGAGCAAATGTCGTTTTTCCTGTAGGAGAGACGATCTACAATCCTGCAACGTTGAACAATGCAGGTACTACCGATAATATCTCTGTACGAGTAGTCGATCAAGTACAAACAGGTTATCCTGTAGGCGGAGTAGAGATAGATGGAGTAGTAGGGAAAGCATGGTTTATAGAAGAGGAAACCATTGGTGGTTCTGATGTAACAATGACCCTACAATGGAATACAGCTGATGAGTTACTTGGTTTTGATCGTACAGTAAGTGGTATTTCACATTGGGATGTTGTAGGTTGGGACCGTTCTCCAACATGGACAAATGCAACAAATGTAGGAGGAACAAGCTGGACCCAAACTCGTACAGGAATTACCTCCTTTTCTCCTTTTGCGGTGGAGGACATCCAAAAAGATTTACCCGTAGAATTATTAACTTTTGTTGCTAAGCGAATGAATGTAACTGAAGTACAGTTAGATTGGTCAACAGCAACAGAGATAAATAATAAAGGCTTTGAGGTGGAAAGGATGTTGGAAAACGAAACGGAATTTACTCAAATAGCTTGGGTAGATGGGGCAGGAAGTACAACTACAGTTCAAAAATACGGGTTGTTGGACAACAACAGTTATTCAGGGATCTCTTATTATAGATTGAAGCAAGTAGATTTTGATGGCAGTTTTTCATATTCAGATATTCGAGCAGTTCGTGGCATTGAGGCTCAGGGAGAAATTTCTGTTTTTCCTAATCCAACAGAAAATTTCTTGAACATTCGATTTGCTGATATAGAAAGTACTGAAGTAGCTATTAGAATCTATGCTGTAGATGGAAAATTACTGCTCAATCGTACAGAAACTTTGGCTGTTGATCAAGTGATAAAATTGGAAGAAACACAATATTTTGCAGCAGGAACGTACTTACTACAAATGGTTTTTGATGATGGGACAATTAAATCCAAGCGATTTATTAAATCTAGAATCTAGAAGAGAATAAATTGAATATAGTATTTGTCAAAGAGGGCTAGATCTGAAACGGTTTAGCCCTCTTTTGTGTTCTGAAAGTTGATAAAGGCAGCTATTTAAGTGGATTAGATATATAACTATAATTAATATAATTAGTAACTTTACTCTTATTTTTATCATCCTATTTAAAATTAAAACACTATGAAAAAAGTTAATATACTTTTTATTATTTGTGTAGCATTGTTCTGGGGACAAACAATACAAGCACAAGGAGTTGGAGTTAATGAGGACAATAGTTCTCCTAACGCTTCGGCTATGTTAGATGTTAAGTCTACAACTAAAGGTATGCTCATACCTCGTATGCAAACAGGGGAACGTACTACTATCCCTGCACCTGCTACCAGTTTATTGGTTTTTGACACGGACACAAACAGTTTTTGGTTCTTTAATGGGACTATTTGGGTTGAGCTAAGATCAGGTACTGACAATGACAATCAAGACCTAACTTTAGCTGGGAATACACTAAGTTTGACAAATGATGTGACAACTGTTGATTTATCTGGATATTTAGATAATACGGATAATCAGAATCTAAGCTATAATGCAACTACTGGTGTATTGACTATCCAAAATGGAAACTCAGTAAATTTAGCTACAGGAGATATTCTTGAAGTAATAGCAGGAACCGGACTTACAGGTGGTGGTACTACTGGATCTATTACCGTGAATGCTGTAGGTGATAATGGTTTAACAACCAATGCTGATGATATTGATCTGGGGGGAGCATTGAACCAACCTACTACTATTACGCAAGGAGCTAATAATATGACCTTCAATCTTGATGGAACTGGCGATTTTCTTATTCAGGATAATGGGGTGTCTAAATTTACGGTTCGTGATGATGGGACTTCAAGATTTGGGGGAAATGTACAATGGCGAACACCTTCTGTCAATGGAGGAGCTATCGCAGAGCTTTTAGAAGATGCAGGTTCTGGGCGTTTCAGAGTATATGAAGGTGGAAATACTACAGTTGATCTTGATGCAAATACTGGATTTATATTCAATGAACAAGGATTAGATAGAGATTTTAGAGTA
>JAAEPD010000484.1 GCA_024222455.1 Aureispira sp. | reverse complement strand
GAAAAAATCCTTACTATTTAGATGCGTTTACCCTGTAGTTTGGTGGCGGTGTGAAACACTGAATTTACGCCCTTCGGTTGAAATTCCTTTGTTTCGGATATGCACAACACTGCGCCAGTACTCCCATTAGGCGCAACTATTCTATTTTAAACGCAGCTAAAAAGGTATATAAAGTGATAAAAATCTTTGCCCAAAATTGTAAAGTTGAGGTGCTAAAAGTGAAGATTAGAAGTCTAGAAAAAGCCCACTAAATCGGTTAAAAGCCACCTTTGAAAACTGCTCAAACCTAAAGTCCTGAAAAGCAAAATCTAAAACCCATAAATCAAGCTAAAAGTCTTTACTCATCGATATTTGAAAGCTAAAACTTAAAAACGGTCGAGTAAAAAAACTAAAAAAAGGCTAAAACTTAGTATTTATCGAAAGTTGGTGGCTTTGAAACTGTTTTTTAAAGTGGGCATGCTGCTTGGCGGTGCTTGGAGTTAAAATCTAGACTCAAAATTTGTTTTGTGGTGGTGCGAAAAGTTGACCAAATGAGTATGCGCCTAATACTGCACTAACAACAATAGTGCATTTTCCTTCCAGTTTTCCTATATTTATTATTTGGTGGCGGTGTGAAACACCTGATTTTGCCCTTCAGTTGAAATTCCTCTGTTTCTGTCATGCACAACACTTCGCTAGTGCTCTCCATACAAGCTACTACATCTCGTGCTTGTTCTTGTATTTCTCATTCTAATACTTTGTTATCCAAACTATATGATACTTATGTATAATATTAAAGAGTAAATCGGCAGAAAAAAACTTTCCTACCGATTTACTCTTTATAATATACTCCTAAACTTAGGATTGAACTCAAATTTTATTTTACTATTGAATTATTAGTTTTCCTGTAGCCCTAAGCGCTCTTCCTTTGAGCGTATAAAGGTAAACACCAGCGCTTAATTCACCTTTCTTAATTTTGATACTAGAATCTGTAATATTAGTATAAGAACGAACTCTTTTTCCTTGTAAATCTGATATACTTAACTCAAATGTTTCATGTTTTGAATTATCAAAACTTAGGATTGTATAATCCTTAAATGGATTAGGTTGAATATTCAAATTTAGAGCCTTAGTCATTTCAATATTCTCAACACCTGTATTACTAATATTAAGTGTTTGTGTAGTTGTATCACTACCACATTCGCTACTAAGAATTAATTGAACTGTATAATTGCCTGTTGCTGTATAAGTGTGGCTTGGATTCTGAGAGGAAGAAGTGTCTGCATCCCCAAAGCTCCAATAATAACTGCCCCCTATCTCAGTAGTAGAAAAACTAACATCTAAACCATTTGGAGTAGCTACAAAACTACTTCCCGTTGGACTGCTACCTGTAGTAATTACCAAAGAATCACCCGTACTTGGACAACTTGTACTATCATAAGCAACAATACTATAAGTATCAGCACTATCTACTTGAATACTGGCTGTTGTTTCGCCTGTAGACCACAGATAACTACTGAAAGTTCCTGTAGTGGAGAGTGTCAAAGCAGCACCATCACATAAAAGTGTTTGGCCTGTAGGATTAGAAATTTGAGTACTGGGTTGAGTTGGCTCAGTAATCGTGATTGTATCAGTTCTTTCGCATCCAACAGTATCTGTTATTAAAACAGTATAGGTATTAGGGGCTAACCCTGATAGATTTGCAGTAGTACTCCCATTATTCCAAAGATATGTATATGGAGCTTTTGGCCCTGCAACAGCTAACTGTATTTGACCATCATTTTCATTATAACAACTAACATTTGTAGGTGTTGAAACTTGAGAGTAATGTGTATAAGGCTTGACGACTATTACAGAATCTCTACGCTGCCCATTATCATTGATCATAACATACTTTGCAGTATCGCCCGAAATATCAAAACGAACATAGTGGTTTTCATAAATTTCGACGCTTATATTAGGAGCATCACTATTGGTATTATTGTCTAAGGTGCTTGCTCCAGCTCCTCCTGTAATTAGGTATTGCACGCCATTCAACTCACCTCTTTGATAACAATGAGAGTGACCATTAACAACAAAATCAACACCATATTTTTCAAATTCAGGGACTAAATCTGTACGCATATCTTCATCCCCCTTATATCTAAAATAAGGTGTAAACGGGATGTAGTAGTCTAAACTCCAAGCATTGGTCCACGGTGGCTGATGAAAGAAGATAAACAACCATTTTTTGTCATTACATCTAAACTCATTTAGCATCCAATCATGTTGAGCAGAACCTCTAGTATAATCTAAATTGGCATCTAAACAAACAAATTTAGAGTCACCCCAATCGAAAGAATAATAACGTTCTGTATTTGCAGGATTATTACTAAATAAATAAAAAGCATCTAAGTAAGTAGCTGCATTATCAGCATAAGTATCATGGTTTCCAATACAAGTGAAATGGCAATCTCGTTTTAGCATATCTTTGTAAACGCCAAAAAATATATCATCATAATCATCTCCATTATCTTGATCTACATCTCCTGTTACAATTGCAAAATCTACACTTTCTTGTCGCATGAGCCCACTTACATTATTTTGGATAGTGTTGTTGTAACCACAATCGCCATAAGCCAAAAAACTAACCTTGTCTTCTAAGGGTAATGGGGCTGTGTAAAAGGCCTCAATAGCAGAAACAAAAGTATCGTTAGGAGCTGTTGATTTTACTTGATAGTAATATTGTGTGTTGGGCTGTAATCCTGCTAAATCAAAAAAGTGTTTTTTCTCTAAACTACCTGTTGACATAGAATCTGACCAAACGCCAGAGGCCGTTCCTAAATAAAGTGTACCACTCGAAAGGTTGGCTCTACGCCAAGCAATAGTAGCTGTTGTTTGTGATGGTCGTTGAATATTAGGATATCGATTGACCACTTGAGCATAAACTTCTGAACAAAGCAGAAGGCAGATGGATAGAATAACAATTCGCATTTTAGTGTTGATTGTTTTGTGATTGATAATGATGATGTTACGAATTGGGTCTAGAGTGTTTTCTATTTTGGCCTAAAATACAAAAAAATAATTAGCCCTAAGACTATATTTTTAACAAAATAAATAGATTCATTATCCTATTTCTTACCACCACGTCTTTTAGAGTTGAATTTTTCTATTTTTCGAGCAACTCGCTTTTCTTGAGCTCTATTTTCCTTCATGTTCTTCAGTTTTTTCTCATGAAAAGCACCTTGAGACTTACTTAAAACATCAATCCCCTTATTAGCATTTTTTTGCTTGTAAGTAACTATTTCATCAGGAGTAATTTCTGTTGAAATTTCTAAACCTTCTGGTAGACCTAAAACTTCTATTTTTTGTCCCATTAGAGACTCAATAGCTTTCAGGTAGCTAAGCTCTTTAGTTACTTCTATTTCATTAACAAAGGTAATTGCCATACCTTCAGTATTAGCTCTTGCTGTACGACCAACTCTATGTATATAGTTTTCTGGCTCATCTGGTGTATCAAAATTAAGAACATGTGTTACTCCTTGAAAATCCAAACCTCTAGCAATCAAATCTGTTGCTATCAAAATACGATGTTCTCCTTTATCAAATTTATCTACCGTTCTAAGCCTATAGTTTTGAGATTTATTGGAATGTATTACACCTGCTTGCTCTGGAAACTCTGGTTCTAGAACCTCTAATAAATGATCCGCCATTTTCTTAGTCGGGGCAAAAATTAAAATTTTCTGCCAAGTCTTTTCTGTTGCCAGTAAGAGCTTAAGCAAGTTAGTTTTAGTCTTGAAATTAGGAACTTGATACAATTTTTGAACAATACCATCTGCGGAAGTACCAGATGCAGCAATTTCTATTTTTTTAGGTTGTCTAAATGAGGCTTCTATAAGTTGATCTACTTCTCTTGTTAATGTTGCCGAAAACAGAATATTTTGTCGACGTTCAGGCAGTAAATCTAGAATATTGTTTAATTGAGTTCTAAAACCTAAGTTAAGCATTTCGTCAACCTCATCAATCACTAGTTGCTTAATACTTTTCAGTTTGACAGCTCTACTTAAGGCCAAATCTACCAAACGCCCAGGAGTAGCAACCAAGATGTCCATTCCTTCAGCCAATTCTACTTTCTGAGTGTTCATATTCACACCACCATAAGCCCCTTTTACCCGTACAGACATATAAGTAATTAGCTTTTCAATCTCGCCAACTACTTGTACAACCAACTCTCTAGTTGGAACGACAATCAATACTCTAGGATGTTTTTGTTTAGAAAACTTCAATTGCCTTAGAATAGGCAGTAGATAAGCAAAGGTCTTCCCTGTTCCTGTTTGAGCTATGCCTACTACATCTTGCCCTGACATGACAACAGGCATTGCCTCTACCTGAATAGGAGTAGGTTCTTTGAGTCCCAAATCTTCTATAGCATTGCGTAAGAAGGTATTTACATTTAAGTCGTTAAAAGTCATTATATTATGTTTTAATAATTTGCTATTTTTTGAATTTGCTGCTAAAATCCAAAATGCATTATTTCTTAGTAATTACTAAAAAAATTCAGCAAACTATAGTTCTTTTTTTACAAAGATACAATGAAGGAATGGTTTAGACAACTTGATATCAAAGTTGTTTAAGCTATTCAACAAAAGCAAGATAGACTTTCGAGACACTTAGACCTATTTTTTCCTTCTAGGGGGCTTATTGCGTTTTTTCTTTTTGATATAATCACCTTTTCTTGAACTACGCCCCTTCTTATTTTGAGGTGATTTTTGAGATTTAGAACCACCTTCCTTAGGTGCTTCTGCAAGCAATTGTTTGAGCAAATCTGGTCGTTTTGCTTTGGTCAATGCCTTTTTGATCCATTGAAGTTCATCTTTCTTATGCCAGAAAAAGACTCTGTGTTGATCTTTTTTCTCATTAGCTGTTTTGGGCGTTTTGTATTCTTTGAGAGTATAAGGGTGGTAACCAGAGTAGTATATAACTGTTGCAACAGTCATTGGAGTTGGTGTAAAATCCTGAACTTGCTCTAACTTGAACCCCATATCTTTGGTCTCAATAGCCAGATTAGCCATATCCTCTAGCTTACACGCTGGATGAGAGGATATAAAATAAGGTATTAATTGTTGTTTGAGATTATGCTTTTTATTAATCTGATCAAACATTTTATGGAACTTCTTAAAATATTTGAAGGATGGCTTACGCATAACCTTTAGCACATCATCCGAAGTATGCTCAGGAGCTACTTTTAGTCGACCAGAAACATGGCGAGTTATTACCTGTTCTGAATATTCTCTCAAATCCTTTGGATCTGCATTTTTATTAAATTCAGGAACCAACATATCATAACGAATACCAGAACCAACAAAAGCTTTTTTCACTTTTGGATGTTTGTCTACTTCTCTATAAATATCCAACATAGGTTTGTGAGAGGTATCCAAATTATGACAAATAGAAGGTGAAATACAGGAAGGACTCACGCATTTATCACAAATAGACTGTACCTTTCCTTTCATTTGGTACATATTGGCCGAGGGACCACCCAGATCACTAATATAACCTTTGAAATCTTTATCATTTACAACTTGCTCTACCTCTTTCATAATAGACTCCTTAGAGCGACTGGCAATAAACTTGCCTTGATGAGCTGAAATAGTACAAAAGCTACAGCCTCCAAAACAGCCTCGATGCATATTTACAGAGTACTTTATCATCTCATAAGCCGAAATTGCACCACGTTTATTATACTTAGGGTGTGGAAGTCTAGTGTAAGGTAAATCAAAAGAAGAATCTATCTCCTTTTCTGTCATAGTAGGATAAGGAGGATTGATAACTAGAGTTTTGTCACCAATATTTTGCAATAACCTATCTGCTTTAAGCTTATTAGACTCTTGCTCAATCTTCTTAAAATTAGAGGCATAAGCCTTTTTATCTTTTAGGCATTCTTCATGAGAAGACAACCACTTATCTTTCCAATTTTTGTTTTTAGGAACATCTTCTTGAGCAGTAAGTAAAGCCGTTTGAGGAATTGTTCGAAGAGAAGAGATAGGAACTCCTTTGTTCATCAACTTCAATAGTTCAACCAATGGTTGCTCTCCCATTCCATAAATCAGCATATCTGCCTTAGAATCTTCCAAAATAGTAGGAAAAAGTTTATCTGACCAGTAATCATAATGTGTTACTCGTCGTAGAGAGGCCTCTATCCCTCCTATTACAACAGGCACATCAGGAAAAAGGTCTTTTAGTATTTTGGAATAAACAGTAGTTGCATAATCTGGACGCAAACCACTCTGGCCTCCTGGAGTATAAGCATCATTAGAGCGTCTACGTTTATTGGCAGTATAATGGTTGACCATAGAATCCATACAACCTGAAGTTACTCCAAAAAACAAACGTGGTTTGCCTAATTTTTTGAAATCCCGCAAATCATCTCGCCAGTTGGGTTGTGGTACAATCGCTATTTTTAGCCCCATGTTTTCTATGATACGGCCAACCACAGCACCACCAAAAGCAGGATGGTCCACATAAGCATCTCCACTAAAGAGAATAACATCCAGCGCTTCCCAGCCTCTTTTTTCTACTTCTTTTTTTGTAGTTGGTAGCCAAGCTGTAATATCTAATTCTTGTTGCATTTGTTCTTGTTGATAGCCGTTCTGTCAAGCTGTGTTTAATATTCCCAATAGCCTACAAAGATAGGGCTTGTAAAGGGAGTATCAAATTGTCGGCGATATTCTTTCTATAAAAATATTCTATTGAGCATTTTATGTTTTTTTTGAACTGTAGGAAGAGAATGGATAGCCCCAATCACTTAGTAAGATTTCAATTAGACATATATATTTTAATAAATAGATTACTCTCCTCCCAACCTATTTTAATATTCTATCGCTTTCCTTATGTAGAAAGGATTCTAAATCCTAAAATTAAGCTGATCGAAATAAAAGATAAAGGTTAATTAGACTAACTAAATTGAGTGTTATGATCAAAACAACTTCTATTTTATAACTAAACCCAACAATTTAAAAACATGAAAGTATTAATCTCGCTATTGTTTATAATAAGTTTCAGCACTACTTATGCCCAAATATATTGCATAATAGTTGACCAAAGTAACGGCTGGCAAGAATATCTTGGTAAATTTGATATTGGAACTGGAACAATGACACAACTCTCTAGCTCCCCTATTGCTTCTTCCGTAAACAATGGCACTAACCCTGTAATTGATCCAATAAATAGAAAATATATTTATTTATCTAACAACCCTGGTCCACTCAAAATCATTGATTTAGATAGCGGAAGTGTAGTTGACTCTTTTAACTATACCAACAACATTGGTTTTTTCCCTAGACATTTTGCCTATACTTTTTCCAATGATGAAATTACTAATATTAACTATATAGATGATAACTTATCCTTAAAAGTCTATCCTAGTCCAGCTTATAACAATTTAACATTAGAGGTCCCAATCATTTATGTTGGTGGGGATATAACTATACTAGATATAAGTGGTAAAAAAATGATGACTCAAAAAATCATTTCTGACAATACAAAAATTAATATCTCTAATTTTCCATCAGGAATCTATTATATAGAATATAATTTAAATCAAAATTCAAGGCAAGTTCTAAAGATTATAAAAAATTAAAGATGTAATATTGAAGTTGTTTAAGAATGAAGTCCAATATAGATTTTGACAGTTCATTTTTAAACAACTTCTTGAAGATCTTGAATTTAAATTAAAAAATGCGTGAAGTTTATTATATAAGTGGCTTAGGTGCTGATAAATCTATCTTTCAAAGATTAGATATAGAGGTTAATAGTCAAAAATTCATAGAGTGGATTGTCCCAGAACGGTGTGATTCTATAGAAGATTATGCTAAAAAGTTAATTCAACAAATTGACACCACTAAAGATATTATATTAATTGGTGTTTCTTTTGGAGGAATTATAGCCACTGAAATTGCCAAATTAATTAATGTAGAAGATGTAATTCTAATCTCTAGTGCAAAACATTTTAGCGAAATCCCCTTAGTCTATCGTATTGCTGGGAAATTACGACTTCATAAAATTCTTCCAACCAAAGTCCTTAAATGGGCAAATCCATTCACCTACTTTTTCTTTGGAATGCAAAGCAAAGATGAAAAATTATTACTCAAAACCATCCTAAAAAACACTGAGAGTAGTTTTCTTAAATGGGCTATAGATAAAATTGTTAACTGGAAAAATATAACATACAGAACAAACTTTGTGCAGCTACATGGGACTAAAGACAGAATTTTGCCTCTTCCCAAAAAGAAAAATATAATTAAAATTGAACACGGCGGTCACTTAATGGTTTACCAAAAGTCCATAGAAATCAGCGAAATCATCAACCAAACTCTAAAGAAAACTTAACCAACTGCTCCTAATCTACATCCATTGCACCATCCATATCTACCTTATCACTACCATCATCTGTACTAAAAGGGCGATTAAAATTCCTATTGCCCAGCATGATTGTACGACGTGTAGGATAGGCAAAATCAAGAGAAGGATCATCATTTACAATATCCAAGATTGTTTCCCATATTAAGGAGGTTGATGTTCTGCGTTGTTTAGGTTCGCACAAATATCTTAAGGAGAGTAAAACTCCACAATCCTTGACTTGTGTATAAACTATTGGTGTGAATTTTTTGTAATAAATTAGATATTCGCCAGAAGAAGAGCTTAGTTCCTTTTGCGCCTGATCGCTTACTTGTGGAGCATGCCTAAGTAGCACTTCTAGAAAGAGTTGTTTACCTCTTTTCCAATCACTTTCAAAAGTGATCAACACATCAATTTCATTCCAAATATGATCTATTCCTGCATTATAATTGGCCAAAGGAGTGCTAAACACCTTAGAGTTGGGGATATGTATTATGCGTCCTGTGCTCTGTTCGTCATTCACCCAATTGCCTATTTCTATAATTGTAAATTGAAACCAATTAGTATCTATTACATCCCCTTTTTCTGCGCCAATTTGAATTCGATCACCAACCTTAAAAGGTTTTTGGAAAATAATATAGTACCACCCTGCTACATTAACGATAGGATCTTTGAAGGCAATAGCCAAACCAGCTGACAATAGTCCTAAAAAGGTTGCAAAAGATTCAAAATGATTAGACCAAGTAAATGCGATACCTATTACTCCACCTATATAGATAATATAACTACTAGTCTTATTCCAATTATACTTAGTCATTGGATTAAGCTGTGTCCGAGATATAGAACGAGTGACTAGCCGTCTAAGCAACCATAGCAAGATCAGGATAATCCCTGTCACCAACAATTTACTTTGCATCTCTGTAAGGCCATTAGAAAGGCCATTAAACCAATCAACTATTTTATTCCACATTAGGCTAATATTATTCTAAAATAATAGTCCATGCACTTTGCTAAAAACTTTACGGACTACTATTACTATTGAATGACAACAATTTTTGTAGCCTTCAATATACCTAAATTTTTGTTTTGAATGGTTATGATGTAGGTTCCTTGTGCCAAAGAGGCTGTATTTAGTTGTAGAAGTGATTGATCTTGTGAAAAAAGAAAAGATTGTCTGTGCAACTCTTGTCCTAAGGTATTTAAAATAACTACCTCTGTTTTTAGCTCTTTTTCATACCAACTTTTGATGCTTAATTTTCGCCCTTTCTGAATTGGATTTGGGAATAAAGTCAGTTGAATTTGCTCCTCTTCCAAATCAGGTGTAGCAGGCATTTGATAGCTCAAAGATACTATATTTGAAATAAACTCTTTACCATCAAAATCTTGCTGTACATAGCGATAATACTGAACGCCTTTAGCTAGATTCTCATCCCAAAACTCATAAGGAACTACATCATAAGAAGTTCCTAAGCCAGCTTGCCAGCCAATTGTTTTCCAAACTATACCATCATAGCTTTTTTGCAGTTCAAAACCTTCATTATTCAGCTCTGCATAAGTCCACCAATAAAGTTTGCCCTTTCCCTCTTCTACCTTAGCAAACAAAGGAGAACTTTCAACTGGAAAAGTCAAGATAATGCAAACCCCATTATCATCTGTATAACTGCGTTGAGCAGCACCATCTTCACCAGCAGCACCAGCAAAAAAGGAAGTACACTCATAAGGGTTAATAAATACATCCTCTACATGTCCTGAACCTTCTACCCCCTTAAAAAATAAACAGTTTTGGGTGCTTGCGATCAAAGTTTCATCATAGCCTGATAGCGAATCTCCTTGAAAGATATTGCTAGGACAGCCTTGAATCAGTTCTGCCATATCTTGACCACTTAGACTATCTCCTTGAAAGATATTACTGAGACAAGATCCGTCAAACTGAGCCATTGCATAACCACTTCCTGTTTCCCCAAAATAGTAGATACAGGTATCTGTAGCCGAAAAAGTAGCATCTGCATAACCATCATCTTGCCCTCCCGAAAAAGGATTATTAGAACCTAATCCAAAATCGCCAGTAATAGGTCCATAGACGCCTGCTGTAGCCGAAAAAGTAGCAGTCACATCCATCAAGGCAGAAGCAGCTATAACTGTAGTTGTGCTAACGCCAATAGTTGGTGTAGCATGATTAGTGGGGTCTGTTACCGTAATTTCCGCTACTGTAGGAGACAACCAAACGCCAGTATAGTTTGTACCTAAGCTTTGCGAAAAGGTAAAAATAGCGTCCAGTTGGGCTTTAGTCCCTATAGGAGTCTGATTTGTGGCAACATCGAAGGTAAGCGTAAACACATCGCCCAAACTATAAAATCCATCATGATCATCAGGATCATTGGCAACTATAGTTTGCAAATTGGGTGCTTGCGTCCAACCCTGATGTATACAGCCCAGCAATATTAATATAATTGCACTATATATTTTCATCAGTTTGTTTTTCTATATGATTTAACGCACACCTCTACCACCATAGCTATTAATACGTCTACCATCTAGACCATTAATGGAAGCTCTGTCTGACGTTCTTAGACGAGAAGAAACATCTCCCCAACCACCACCTCTAAAGGCTCTTCCTACTGCTGAAGAAGTTGAAGTAACACTAGCTTGTTGACTAGGCCAAGAAGCTACATTTGCAAAACCAGGAGTAGGCGTCAAAGATAATTCACCATCACCCAAATTCCCTGCAAACGCAGTACCTGTTGCATTTCGAGTTGTTATAGTTTGCTCCCATACATTCCCGCTCATCTCCATTACACCATAATAAGTAGCTCCTGCTTCATAGCGTGTAGTTCCGGCTTTAGCAGCAAAGCCACAACGCAAAGGCCCTAAAATAGTGCTGTTATTAAAATTAGCTAAACCACTTCCAGGAGTAATTCCAGTACTCACCCCTTCTGTAGCTGTTCCATCAGATACTATAGTATTTCCATCAGTTATATTACTTGTCCCCCATGCATAACCTCCTGCAACAACAGGAGCTGCACCTCTAGTAATTTTTTCGTATTCAAGTTCTGTCATAGGACGTAAAGCAGCCCAATCTAGGTAAGCGACAAGATCTGTCCAAGCCAAAAAGTTTTTAGCCCTATGAGGTGCATTTGCAACAGCTACAGGCCAAATACCTGTAACATTATGTCTATTGGCTGCACTTGAAAAATGACGTGCTGCACCTTGATCTGAGTTCAAACTGTTTGTAAAATCTACATATTGCCCTTGCGAAATTTCATATTTCATGCAATAAACCTCTGCAAAACCTTTAGGATAATTAGCAGGCAAACTAACAGGACGATAAGTAGAACTTGCTGTATAAAGATTGCCACTAGCTGTTCCTACAGTTATTGCATTTTCGGATGTAATTGGCAGAACATTAGAAGTACTTCCATTCTTAAAGCTTCCTGTAGAGATATTTCCATCTCCCAAATTGTAGGCTCCTTGAGGAATATTCACCATTTCTACCCCAAATACTCTAAAATCGTATTCGCCTGGAGCTAGGCCAACCATTCTGATAGAAACAGATACTGATGTAATATTTCCCACACCATCTGCACTTCTTCTCAAAAATAGGCCCTTAGCCACACCTCCACCATCTTTGCCATCTAGGTATGTTTCTAATGGTGCACCTGCGGTATGATTTGCTCCTGTAGTACTCAAATCAACATGGCTCCACTGCCCCGAAGCACAGTCTCTTTTTTTGATAAAGATCCAAGCAGCATCATGATTATTGGGTGCTACACTAACTCGCCAACTGTTTTCCCAACTTATGGAGAAAGTAATTGTAGAATCATTGGTGAGTGCAACACTAGAGATTTGGATATTATTTGCCCACAAGGACAAATTCAATAACATAAGGATTGTTGTGTAGAAAAATTTTCTCATTACTAATCTTTTAATTTAATGGTTTGAGTTATTTGGAAGATGCAAGTTACTAAAAATCTTTCATCAGACTGCAATCTTAATAAAACTATTGCCAGAACTAAGACCAAAACAAACCTTAAACACATAACAACCTATTTACCAATACTTTAATTAAGTAAAACTCTTAAAAAAGAACCATTCTGAATCAAACCTTTTTTTATTAAAAAACTTATCTTTCAAAAACAAAATGGTCGCTTATGGGTTAGAATTTAGTAAGCATCATTTTTTTTTTTATTTTAGCCTGAGTTTTATAATTAATACCAAATTCAATCAATTTTAAGTGATAATCTATTATGGGAGATAAGAAGCTAGAAGTGCCAATTATGGCCGACTTAGAGGCAGAAGGAAAAAAGCCAGATGTGCTATTTTGGGTAGGTTGTGCAGGTAGTTTTGACCAACGCGCTCAAAAAGTAACTGTTGCATTTTGCAAAATTCTTAATGAGCTGGGAATTAACTTTGCTATTTTGGGTAAAGAAGAAAGTTGTACTGGAGATCCTGCTCGTCGTGCAGGTAATGAATTTGTATTTCAGATGCAAGCTCAACAAAATATTCAGACTCTAAATATGTATAAGGTTAGTCGTATTGTGACGGCTTGTCCACATTGCTATAATATTCTAAAAAATGAATATCCTAAGATTGGATTAGAAGACTGTGAAGTTCTCCACCATTCTCAATATTTACAAGAATTGATGGATAGTGGCAAACTAAAAGTCCAAGGTGGTGAATTCAAAGGAAAGACGGTTGCTTACCATGATTCTTGCTATTTGGGTCGTGCTAATGATGTTTATGAAGCGCCTAGAGAAGTCTTGAAAAAACTAGATGTAAACTTAGCGGAATTGCGTGACAACAAGGCTAAAGGCTTGTGTTGTGGTGCAGGTGGTGCTCAGATGTTCAAAGAAAATGAGCCTGGTGACAAGCGTATCAACACTGCTCGTACAGAACAGGTTCTAGAAACTAATCCTAGTGTAGTTGCAGCTAACTGTCCTTTTTGTATCACAATGATCCAAGATGGGTTGAAAGAAAAGGAAAAGCAAAATATCATGGTGCTCGATCTTTCTGAAATGATTGTACAAGCTAATAAATTATAATATCTATGGCAACAACATATGCCGACTTATCAGCAAATAGCCGTGTTTGGGTTTACCAAAGTAACAAGGAGCTTGAGCAAAATGCTGTAGAGCAACTAAAATTGCAGGTTGATGATTTCACCAAAGAATGGGCAAGCCATAATGTGCAACTGAAGGCATGGGGCGATATTTTGCATAATCGCTTTGTAGTGTTTATGGTAGACGAATCTCAAGCAGGTGCTAGTGGTTGCTCTATTGATAAATCTGTAGCTTTTATCAAGAATATTGAAACTAACTTGGGAGTAGATATGTTTGATCGTTGGAACTTTGCTTATAAAAATGGTGACAAGGTCGAAGCTGCTGATCGTGATGATTTTGTACAATTGTATAATAATGGTCAGATCACTGATGAGACTACAGTTTTTAATAATCTAGTGACCACTAAAGACGACTTCGAGCAAAAATGGCAAGTCAAACTAAGTGATAGCTGGCACAAACGATTATTATAATTACAGAAGAATTACCTGATATACATTATATAGCAATGTTCATTTAATAAAAGTGTACATTGCTTTTTTATTCATTCTAGCTTAGAAGAAGATTATGTATTATTTTTTATTGCTGAGCCTTAGTTTATTTATCAGCTGCCAATCCTCGAATGGCCCTTCATTTAGCAAGGCAAAGATTCCTACTCTAGAGGATACAAATCAGAATACCTCTAATCCTTCTTCGGATACCAAACAAGGCATACTTCATATAGATGCTGATTTTGAATTCACTCCAGATCAAATTGATTTTAAATATTCAGGAACTGGCAAATTTGTAGTTGCTCAATATACTATAGCTTCTGAGCAGGCCGAAGAAAATGTAAAAGATGGAGGGTTTGATGATGATTTATACATCAAATTTATGGATTATAACACCCTTCAAATAGATAAGGCCTACCCTATCCCTAATAAAGAAATGATCATAGGCGAAAATATTAGTGCTCCTCCTACTTTTTGGTTTCGCAAAGGAAATCAACTAAAAGGTGAACTGAAAATCACGAAAAAAGAAAATACACAACTAACAATTATAATCAGTCTTACTGAATCCGAAAACAATAAATCTATTTTAGACAATCAGTCTATTTCTTTTATCACAGAATAAACAAAACACACTATTATTATGTCTAAAGAGCTGTACAATCAGTATGTAGAAAAACTTCAAAAGATCCAAGATATCAATGCTTCCATAGCTCTTTTGCATTGGGACCATGAAGTAAATGCTCCTAAGAAAGGTGCTCCTTTTCGTTCTAGACAATTAGCTACTCTATCTGCTATGTCTCACGAAATGATTGTTGATACTGATTTAGGTGTCCTTTTAGAACAACTTAATGCAGATAAATCAGAACTTTCAGAAACAGAGGCTCGTAATGTAGAATTAACATTAGAAGACTATCAAAAAGCAACTAAGCTTCCTTCTTCCTTTGTCAAAGAGTTGTCATTGGCTCGTTCGGCTGCCTATCAGGCATGGATTGCTGCTCGAAAAGCAGAAGATTTTAGTTTGTATAAAGAGGCACTTAGCAATATTGTTGCCCTCAAGCGTAAAGAAGCTAAACTTTTGGGCTATGAAGGACATCCTTATAATGCCTTATTAAATGATTATGAGAAAGGTGCTACAGTAGCTCAGTTGGATGTTCTGTTTGGAGATGTTCGTAAACAGTTGGTGGAGTTTGCTAAGGTGATTAGAGAGTCTGGAACTGCTACTGAAAATGGCTTTTTGCATGAGCATTATGACAAAGATAAACAATGGCAGTTGGGCCTAGATTTGCTCAAACAAATGGGCTATGATTTTGATGCTGGTCGTCAAGATATTTCAGAACATCCCTTCACTACTTCTTTTGCTCCAATGGATGTGCGTGTTACTACTCGAATCAGCGAAACTGATCCTTTGAGTATGATAGGGAGTTGTATCCACGAAGGTGGTCATGGACTTTATGAACAAGGATTAAAAGCAGAAAACTATGGATTGCCTGCTGGTTTTGCAACTTCTTTGGGTATTCATGAATCTCAATCTCGTTTGTGGGAAAATAACGTTGGGTTAGGCTTTGCTTATTGGAAGAATAATTTCCCTCGTTTGCAAAAACTATTTCCTGAACAGTTGGCGGATGTAACTGCTGAGCAGTTTTATAAAGGAGCTAACCAATTAAAACCGAACTTGATTCGTGTAGATGCGGATGAGATTCATTATCACTTACATGTTCTTATTCGCTATGAAATAGAAAAAGGTTTGATCGAGGGTTCTATTGAAGTAGAAAACCTAGATCAGATTTGGAATGAAAAGTACAAAGAATTCATGGGTGTAGAAGTACCTAATGCTAAAAAGGGTGTTTTGCAGGATGTACACTGGTGCGAAGGCCTATTTGGCTACTTCCCAACTTATTCTTTGGGTAGTTTTTATGCTGCACAGTTCTATACTCAAGCAAAAAAAGATATTCCAAATTTAGAGGCTTCTATAGAAGAAGGAAATATGCAGCCCTTATTAGATTGGTTGCGTGAGCATATTCATCAATATGGTCGTTTGTATACATCCGAAGAATTTTGCAAACGTATAACTGGTGAGGGCTTGAGCTTAAAATACTTTATGGATTATGCCAAAAGGAAATATAGTTACATCTATAATTTAAAACTCTAATCATTATGAAACAACTTGTTTTTGCTACTGCCAATCCGAATAAGATTCGTGAGATCAAACACCTAATGGGTAATTCTTACAACTTCATGAGTCTTACAGATATTGGTTGTCATGAAGATATTCCAGAAACACAGCCTACTATAGAAGGTAATGCTATCCAAAAGGCCCAATATGTATTGGAAAATTATGGAAAAGACTGTTTTTCGGAAGATACTGGCTTGTTGATAGATGCCTTAGATGGTCGTCCTGGAGTTTATTCTGCACGTTATGCAGGAGACCATAAAAACTCGGAAGACAACATGGATAAGGTATTGGAAGAGTTGGGTGATAATACAAATAGATCTGCTCGATTTAAGACTGTTATTGCTTTGGTGTTAGATGGCCAAACCCATACGTTT
>JAAEPD010000483.1 GCA_024222455.1 Aureispira sp. | reverse complement strand
GCAAGGATCTTATCTTCTCCCTTAAGTCTAAATTAGTTGTTTTTTGTTTAGAGTAGGTTAATTCTTTTGCAGAATTATCTCCCATTGCTTCTCCTTTAACCTCTAAATCTAGATCAGATTGAGCTAAAGCTAAAGAAAGTTGATGTTTTTGTTCATCCCAAGTTGTTTCCAATTCAAATTTATCATTAGGGAATATAGTTAGCTTTAAACAATTACACTTTTCAGTTTTATTTCTTTCTTCCAAGAAAGACCCTATTATTTTTTCCTCATAACGCTCAATATGGTATTCTGAACCACACAAAGAGTTTTGGACTCCATCTTTTCCCCAATAGGAAACCTCATATTCAGAGAGTTGCTCTTCATGCAAAAAATGAAGTGTTGCCTTTATCCAGTTTGGAGGAAGTAATTTTTCTATTTTTACTCTAATAATTTGATAAAGTTTATCGGAATCCATTCTTATAATTAATATTTAGTTATAGTGCTAATACTGAGCTAAATTATAACATTTTTGATAACAAAGTCAAATTAAAAACGCAAATAACTTACATAAAAGCGCTAATAGTTGTATCTTTGTAAGTAGATTTTCAATCCACCAAAAACGCAATTCATGTCAGATTTTGTTCACTTACACAGTCATACTCAATTTTCGCTACTAGATGGTGCTTCTAATATAGATGTACTCATGAAAAAAGCTGCGGATGATGGTATGAAAGGGGTTGCACTCACCGATCATGGAAACATGTTTGGGGCTTTCAAATTTGTGGCTTCTGCAGAAAAACATGGTGTAAAACCTATCATTGGCTGTGAGTTTTATTTAGTAGAAGATCGTCACAAGCAGTCCTTCGCTAAAGCAAAAGGTGAACGAGATAGACGTTACCATCAACTGATGTTGGCAAAAAACCAAAAAGGCTATGAAAACCTATGTAAACTCTGTTCTTATGGGTTTATGGAAGGTTTGTACAGTAAGTTTCCTCGTATTGACAAAACACTTATCGAAAAATACCATGAAGGGCTAATCGTAACTAGTTGTTGCGTCGGTGCTGAGATACCACAAGCAATAATAGAAGGAAACATAGAAAAAGCTGAAGAGTTACTCAAATGGTGGCTCAACATTTTTGGAGAAGATTATTATATAGAAATACAACGTCATAGAGGTTTAGAAGATCTTGATATTTTCAAGGATGGAAAAAGAGTACTAAGTGGAGTTAGTCAAGAGGATGTAAATCAAGTCTTATTAGGCTTTGCTAAGAAATATAATGTCAAAGTTATTGCTACTAATGATGCACACTATGTAGAAGAAGAGGATTGGGAAGCACACGATATGCTCTTGTGTATCAATACAGGAAGTTTGGTAGAAGACACCAACCGTTTTAAGTTTTCGAGTTCTGATTTTTTCTTCAAAACTCAGGCTGAAATGGCTTCAATCTTCACAGATGTACCCGAATCCATTGCAAACACTATGGAGGTTTATGATAAGGTTGAGAAGTTGACCTTAGCTCGTGATATTTTGTTACCAGCATTCCCCCTTCCTAAAGAATACAAAACTCAAGATGAGTACTTACGAGGATTGACCTATATTGGCGCTAAAAAACGTTATGGAGATATTACACGAGAAATCTCAGAACGACTAGATTTTGAGTTGGATGTAATTCGAAACTCTGGTTATCCTGGTTATTTCTTGATTGTACAAGATTTCACTACAGAGGCTCGAAACATGGGTGTTTCGGTTGGGCCTGGTCGTGGTTCTGCGGCAGGATCAGCAGTAGCTTATTGTTTGGGTATTACAAATATTGACCCTATTAAATACGACTTACTTTTTGAGCGCTTCTTGAACCCAGAACGTGTATCAATGCCCGATATTGATATTGATTTTGATGATGTTGGACGTTCTAAAGTAATGGACTATGTTATCGAAAAATATGGCCGAAATCAGGTAGCTCAAATTATTACCTATGGTTCTATGGCCGCCAAAAGTTCCTTGCAGGATGTTGGTCGAGTAATGAACATTCCATTGGCTGATGTAGTTGGCGTAAAAAAGGTATTTCCAGACGATTTGGGAGCTACACTCAAAAAAGTTTTGGCAGATGGAGATGTACAAGAAAAATTAAAGAAGAAACTTAACTCTGAGGAATTAGAAAAAGCTTATCAGTTTAGAAAACTAGCAGAAGAACAAACTGAGATTGGTACCATGATCCGAAACGCTAAAAAGCTAGAAGGATCTATTCGAAATACAGGAATTCATGCCTGTGGTGTAGTTATTACGCCTGATGACATTACCAATTTTGTACCTGTAACGGTAGCTAAAGACTCTGATCTCCTAGTTTCGCAGTTTGACAATAGTGTTGCAGAGGATGCAGGGTTGCTCAAAATGGATTTCTTGGGATTGAAGACCTTAACTATCATTAAAGATGCTTGTAAAATCATCAAAGCTCGACATGGTGTAGAAATTATTCCTGATGAGCTTCCATTAGATGATCAAAAGACTTATGAGCTTTTCCAGCGAGGAGAAACAATTGGTGTGTTCCAATATGAGTCGCCTGGTATGCAAAAATACATGCGAGAGTTGGCACCAACTAAGTTTGCCGATCTCATTGCAATGAATGCCTTGTATAGACCAGGACCAATAGCCTATATCCCACTATTTATTGATCGTAAACATGGGCGTGAACCTATTGTTTATGATTTGGAGGATATGAAAGAGTACCTAGAGGAAACCTATGGTATTACGGTATATCAAGAGCAAGTAATGTTACTTTCCCAAAAGTTAGCCAACTTTACTAAAGGTCAGGCCGATATGTTGCGTAAAGCAATGGGAAAGAAGAAGAAGAAGCTGATTGACCAAATGTGGCCAATCTTTAGAGATGGATGTGCTGATAATGGACATACAGATGTGAAGGTAGTAGAGAAAATATGGAAGGATTGGGAAGCTTTTGCTTCTTATGCTTTTAACAAGTCTCACTCCACCTGCTATGCATTTGTTGCATTCCAAACTGCTTATCTCAAGGCACACTACCCTGCCGAATTTATGGCTTCGGTACTTACACACAATAAGAATGACATATCCAAAGTTAATTTCTTTTTGGAGGAATGCCGAAAACAAAAAATAGAGGTTTTAGGTCCAGATATAAACGAAAGTTACATGAACTTCTCTGTAAACAAAGATGGTCATATTCGATTTGGGTTATCTGCAATTAAAGGTGTAGGAGAAGGCCCTGTAGAAGAAATATTACAAGCTAAGAAAAAGGATGATAAGCCTTTCAAGAGTATATATGATATGGTTCAGCGCATCAACTTGCGAGTAGCCAATAAGAAATGTTTTGAAAGTTTGACACTTAGTGGTGCATTTGATTGTTTTGGCATAGACAGAGCTGTTTATTTTGCTAAAATGGACGAACGATCTACCTTCTTAGAAACAGTCCTCCGCTATGGTAATGCTTATCAAAAACAAAAATCAGAGATGGCCTTTTCTCTATTTGGAGCAGCTGGAGTAGATGAAACTATGCCAGAGCCAAAGGCTCCAGAAAATGTAGAGGAATGGAATCTGATGACTACTCTAAAACAGGAAAAAGAGGTCACAGGAATCTATTTGAGTGGTCATCCTTTAGATGATTATAAGCTTGAAGTTTCTAAATTCACAAAACCTATCAATCGTTTAGATGAATTTAAGGATCAAGAAGTTGCTATTGCTGGTATCATAACTTCAGTAAACCACAGAGTAAGTCAAAAAGGGACCCTATTTGGTTTTATTTCGATAGAAGATTACTCAGATAGTATGGAAATTGGCCTTTTTGGAGATAATTATCTAAAACATCGTCACCTTTTGAACCCTGATACCGTCATTTATATCAAAGGTAAAAACCAAAAGAGTTGGCGCGATGAAACTAAGTATGAACTTAGAATAAATGACATTCAGCTTTTGGATGAGGTAGGAAGTGAAAAAATCAAAGGAATAGCACTAAATCTTCCTATCCAAAAATTGACACCTCAACTCATGAATCATCTAGATATTATTTGTGAGAAGTACAAAGGTGAGCAAATTTTTAGCATCAATTTATTAGATGTTCAAGAAAAAATAAAGCTAGAATTGCACTCCAAAAGTCGAAAAATCAATGCAGATAGTTTATTTACCCAAGAATTAGATAAATTAGGCCTGAAATACCTAATGATAACTTAACTTTTTTAAGTTTTTAGAATAAAAAGATAAAAAACCACACTAGATTGTTGCTACATTAAATGTATATACATATATTTGTAGCGTAACAATCTGATAACTCTATGAATTTAATGAAAATCGAAAAGGAAATTAACCAAACTAAACCCTTTAAAAACGCCCATACAAAAGTAGGGGTAAATCTTGCGTTTACATCATCTTGGCTAAGCAAAAAACAAGCAAATTTCTTAAAGCCATTTGACATCTCTATTCAGCAATTTAATATTCTAAGAATTTTGAGGGGTATGCAACCTGAAGCAGCTACAATCAAAATTCTAACAGAACGAATGATTGATAAAATGTCTAATGCGTCTAGATTAGTAGAGAAGCTCAAGAAAAAAGGTTTTGTAGAGCGTAAAGAATGTGAGTTTGATCGTCGTCAAGTTGACATTGTTATCACAAAAAAAGGACTAGATATAGTAGCGCAAGCTTCTACAGCTTTAGAGTCTGGCTTAATTGACTCTATGAAGTTGACAGACGAAGAAGCTAATCAATTAAGCAACCTATTAGACAAGCTAAGAGGATAAATATATTAGAAAAGATGGGTAAATAATACCCATTCTTTTTTACCAAAATCAATGTACAGACAATTATTGTCCACACTACAAGTAGTCATATTATGCAAAATAAAGTAGAATTAGGCGCTCGAATATTACTAGGCGCAATGATGGTATTCTTTGGATTAAATAAATTTACAAATTGGGTACAACCACCTCTTTCTGGGGAGGCTTTAGATTTCATGGGCCATTTGGCTACTGCTGGAGGAGGCTACATAATGAAAATAGTTGCCATTGTAGAAATCCTAACAGGACTATTAATGTTGTCAGGCTTTTTTGTCCCATTAGCCGCAGTCCTTTTATTTCCAATTATGCTTAATGCCTTTTTGTTCCACTTATTTTTAGATCCAGCAGGTATCGGAGGTGCAGCTGTAGCAATGTTAATAAATATCTATTTATTCTTTGCGCACAAATCTGCATTCAATGCCATTTTGCAAGCAAAACCTAGTACACAAGGTTAAGAGCTAGAAAAAGAGAGTAATTTTAATATTGAAATTGCTCTCTTTTTATTCCTTTCTAAACTTATACTCAAATACAAATTTCCTAAAGAGTTTATTCTCCTTGTCATATTTGCTCAATCCTTTCAAAAAACTAGTTTCAACATAATAATCATATACTATTTTTTGTACTAATCTATCTTTTCTATCAAAAAAATGCTCCTCCCTCAATCGTTTACTTCTCGGTGTTCCTTTTGCCCTATCCCAGTATTTGACACCTTTCAATACACCTGTAGGGCTATCCATGCCACTTACTATCTCTAATTCTAAATACTCCATAGAACGACCTATCAAAAATCCCTTTTCGTTATAAGTAAAAAAGATACGATATCCCAAAGCTTTATAATACTCTTCCACCAACTGTCCCCTTTCATTATAAAACAAAGAATACATCAATGTTTTAGTAGTATCTCCTTCTTTTGTAGAAACCTGATATTTACTAACCTCCGCTATTTTATGATGCTCTGTATATAAGTCCTTCTTTTGTTGATTAAAACTACCTTCTTCTGTTGATTTTTTAATCTCAAAAACTTTCTTGACAAAATATTCCCATTCTTGAAGAGGGCTAATGCCCAAATCTACCCAGTTCTGATTCGTTGTTCGAGGAGGACAACTTGTTATTTCTTGCTTCTTTTTCTTTTCTACAAATTGTCCAAAAGTTGACCCAGACTTAAACAAAAATAATGATAACACTACAAACATTCTGCTCATTTTGTTTTCTTTTAAAATCTAAAAAATTCCATTCCGCTTCTTCCACCAACGGCGAATCAACCAAAATGGCAAAAATATAGCCAGTAATATTCCTAAAACCTGTGCCCAGGCTGCTATTTTATTTGATTTACTTAAGATAGAATTATGACGTTCATTATCAATCTGAATATCGGCATATTCACCTACATGTGTCATTAGATTGACAGCCAAATCTCCTTCTGGAATACTTTTGTGGCAAGACAAACAAACCCCACGCCTATCCAACCTCATTAGCTCTTCTTTATTTAGTGGTCTAGATCCAGAAAAATGGTGCCCCACTGTTTGCAATTGTCGACCATCCTCATCCAAATACCTTGACCAACCCATCTCTAAATTAGGAATAGCATTAAACATTGTATCCACATTATTAGCTAATGGTCTTCCTTCTCCATCCACTAAATCAATCACTACATTAGTATCAGGACGAGCATAAAGCTCTCCCCCATTCATTCCAAAACCCATCGCTTTAGGGTCGCTATGACAACTTTCACAGCTTCTTGACTTTTTCTGAATGGTATGAGGTTGCAAGGGAGCCATATCTATAGCCAATTGCCCCTCTTCTCCAGCACCTTCTACATGAGGCACCTTAAATATATGGTTGAGCAACTGCACTTTGCCATCAGCATCCTTGACTGTCACGGTAGTTTGGCAACCAGGAATTGCAGGAGACACCCGTTTTTCTCCATTAATAACCAGTGGAGGATTTTCCCAACGCAAAAAGCTACGCTGTTCTTGCACCTCTCCTGCTATCATAAAGGACTTAATTTTTTCGATATCTTCAGCACTTAAATCACTACGCTTATCTATGTTTTTGAAACCACCATAAACAGCATCAGGTGTAAGTCCATGTTCATCTACAATACCTGCAATTTCTACCCAATCTGGTTTTTTCCCATGTTCTGAATAATCTATATTAATATGACAGCCATAACATTGCGGCGCCCAAGTTGCATGACAAGCATAACACTCCATTTTTTCGATGTGCATGTGCACCTGAATTTTAGCCACTACAGCCTCTTGACTCAACTCCTTATTATCTGCCAAATACTTTAAAGGCTTGAATTCTATATCCTTACCACTAGCAGTGTACAACACTGCTTTATTCCCTTTGCGCACTACATTAGCATAAGGATTTCCCCTAGCTGTAAGCAAATACCCATCTTGTGAAGGGTAAACTGTTCCATAATGTTGATGTGGTAACAAACTATCAGAAACACCTCTAGGAGCGCCTTTTCTTGGCGCTTCGCCTACAACCTCATCACCATAACCTATTGGCAACTCCCATGGATATTGAGTTGGCGTACCATGACAATCAGTGCACTCTATTTCTACAGCACCTTGTATCGCTCCTGATAAATCACCATAACTATGCGCATCACCAGAAGTGTGACAATCTTGACAAAGCATTCCTTTTTTCAAATGTATATCAGACTGCAAGTGCATATAGTTCTTGGTGTGAATTTTTTCTTGATTATCTGCATTACCCATAAATGGGGATTGATAAGAAGTCTCCATTAGGCCTTCATAAGACACTCCAATTCTACGCCCTCTATTGTGGCAAGATTGACAAGTTTTGACAGGTATTCCAGAGTAAGTTTTACCATTAACCAATACTGTTGCATCTCTAGTAGATTGCATACTATGCACCAGCATATGCCCTGGCTCATCATGTGGTATAGTAGAATCTCCCCCTTCATAATAACCCTTATTAGAATATGGAATATGACAAGCACTACAACCTATGCCTCTAAAATCACCATTCTTAAATCGCCCCTTCACCCCAGTATGGCAACGTTGACATTCTTGTCTCAAATAAGTATAAACAGAGAGTTCTGGACGCTCTTTTACTTCCTCTGCTGTTGGAGCTTGAGGCAATGCTTTCATCTCACTAGGAAAAACTTGTGGCTCTGCCTCTTTGAGTTGTGCCATATACTTTTTGTAAACCTCTGTCCCTAAGCGTTCATGCACTACAACCTCTTCTACATGTGTATTTGCTACATTGTGTTCATAACCTTGAAGTGCTCCAAAACCCCAAGTCGTTCCTTGTATTTTTCCAGCCTCTGTATACATTAGAGAGGTAAACTGTGTGCGAACCTGCTCTTCATGACAAACCCCACAAGTATGCTCATTGATAGTTGGGGTACCTGGATCTGGATAGAAATTCTTAGGGCCTTTATTTTCCTTGAAGTAATTGACTGTTCCAGCATGTGCCAACTCTTTGGTTTTAGCCAAAGGGTCTCCTCCATGACAAACTATACAATCGTTATTAGGGAAACCTGCATCATCTGCTAGTTTATAAATGGCTTGCATCATTCCAGAACTACTTGAACGAATTGGGTCAATACCCTTATGGCAACTCACACATTGATTACTATCTAGGTTAATAGATACTAAATCTCTAGGATGATTCAACTCATCATGATAGTTAGTAACAGGTTGTGACTGTGGAGGTTCATCTTTAGGTATGGTTGGTTTAG
>JAAEPD010000482.1 GCA_024222455.1 Aureispira sp. | reverse complement strand
TGGCTTAATTTCTTCCGAAGACATTCCAAAGACTATGAAAAAACGACGGATAGTTCGGAAGCTTGGATTCTTTGGGCTAATTGCCAAATTTTATTAAACCGTTTTTAAACTTTACTTGCTTTAATTTTTAAACATGTTCTTATTGAAAAACAACCTCCACTTACTTTCATTTTTCTTTTTTGACACAACTATATCTAAGTTCTTTAATTCTGTTGGCTCCACAGTTACCAAACCTCCATATTTAGGCATAAAAGGCAATAAATGAGGACATTTATTGTTTACGCCATAATCACTAATATTCTCTTTACCATAAATCGTTTTGTCAAAACTAGATCCAACAAAAAAGGTGCGCTCCCCTTCAAAAGATTCACCCAACACTGGCAATTCGCCATGTCCCTCTATGTTTGGCAATCTAAATTCATTTGGCTTTTGGGGTGTATAATGCACAATAATAGGCGAAACTTCCTCGATATCTCTACTACTAAAACAACAGATAAGCAAAGGATAGTCAGGAAATTGTTCCTTATAGAAATTAATATAATCTTGAGGAATGTTTGGACGTTTTTCTTTAGGGACTTGTTCCAATGTTTCTTGAGCTTTATCCAAGTTATTGAGTATTGCAATATGATAAACACCCATCTCATGTATATAATTACTCCCCCAACCATTCCAATAAGCCCCCTTTCCCAAAACCATGTTCTTTTCAAAGGATATAGCTCAGTCGTCATATCTTTGAGTATAAACTTAGCATCTCCAGAAGTATCCAAGATATGTTCAGGCAATACCTTATTGCTAGTTGGCAAATGCAAAAGCATACAATTAGGTTCATCAGATAAATTGTGAGGTATATTTTGATATCCTAAAACATGCTGATAACCATATTTAGGGTGCTTAATCTCCCAATTTCCGACAATTGTTCCTGCTAGACTAGCAGGAAAAGGGCATACACACATAGTTTTTTAGTTTAATCCTTAAAAATCCCCCTCATCAACATCATCAAACCCTAACGGATTCACTCTATAAGGACCACTATCCCGAAAGGCCCCTTTACCTATTGAATCCTTATCAATATCCCAATTCGTACATACTATCTGATTAGGAGCTACCTTTTGGGCCATAAAATCCAGATTTATCAACCCCCTTTTCTTTTTTATGAAACCACTCATGGGCAAAAAAGGCACCAAACCTGCACTCACCTTTTCGTTTACCCCTTTTACAGGAATAGCATCTTGTAGCATAGCAATCCCACTTCCAAACATAAAAGTTCGCTGACCATCAAAAAAACTTCCTAGCTCTGGTAATTCACCATGTCCTTCTATATTAGGCAGCCTAAATTCATTAGGTTTTTGAGGTGTATAATATACCATTATAGGTGAGGTTTCGGCACTGTCTCTATTATTAAAACAACAAAGCAATAAGGGATAGTTAGGATAGTTTTTTGCATAAAAACCCACAAAATTAGGCGGAATAGAGGGGCGCTTCTCTATCGGAATTTGCAATAAGGTCTCTTGTACTGCTCCCAAATCATTGAGAATTGCAATATGGTAAATCCCCATTTCATGTACATAATTTCCTCCTGCAGCTACTGCTACACCACGATCACCTCCTCTAGACAAAGGAGTTAACGCTTTTATAATATCTTTGAGTACATCTTTATTTTCCCCCGAAGTATCTAATATATTTTGAGGCAACAATGGGCCCTCAGAAGGTATATGCAGAAGCATACAATTGGGTTTATCCGAAAGACTTTCTGGAATATTCTGATAAGCCAATACATGTTGATATCCATATTTTGGATGATTAATATCCCACAGACCAATAAGTGTACCTTCCAACTTTGCTGGTTCTGATGTTACGCACATAATTTTGATTTTGATTTGAAAATAGTACTTTTGCGCAGTGTTTAGATATTTTCAATATAACTATTTTTTATGAATAGAGCCTTTAGCCATAAAGAAATACTGCTTTTACAGATACTCACCATTACTATATTTATTGGTAGAGCTTGGCAAGGGATTTTTTGGGACTTACCTTTACGTTCTCTATTGTGGGATCAAAACTTAATGCAAGGTATAGTCGAAAGTATTTATAATGGTTCTTGGCACGAATATGTCACTGACCCAAAAGTAGATACATTCATCAATAACTTAGGTGTAACATTTGGCGTTTTCTGGGCAATTTGTGCATCAATAATTTTGGTTCTTAAACCTAATCGCAAATGGCTACGAATCCCTATCTATATCGGGGCTGCATTACTTATCGGATTAGCTTTCTTATACTGGAAGAGCAAATATTATGCTTTAGGGCAACTTTTTGAATATTCTATCCAAATCAGCACCCCTATATTACTAGTTTATGCTGTTTTAGGTGGGTTCAATAGCCATAAATTTAGAGGTGCTCTAAAAGTGATTATAGCCATATCCTTCATTTGTCATGGCTTATATGCTTATGGTTATTATCCTGTGCCTGGTCCTTGGCTACAATGGTGTTTAGATGTGTTTATGCTACCTACTGAATCTAGTGCCTATACCTTTTTGTATCTAATGGGCATCCTCGATTTTTTGGCTGCTATTCTTATATTCTTTCGCCCAACTTTCAATATAGCGATTTGGTATTGTATCATTTGGGGAACAATGACTGCCCTTGCTAGAATTGTTGCTAATTTTTATATAGATGCTCCTTTATATTCTCTACATCAGTGGGGATATGAGACCATGTTCAGACTAGTACATGGTGGACTTCCCTTTTTCCTTTGGCTCATATCTAAGAACTCTAATAATAAATAGACCTGTATTAAATGGACATTATCCATTTAATTTACGTTATTTGTAATAATTGGTTTATATATTTTGATTTGATCAAACCAAAATATATAAACCAAAGTGTATCAGCTCCAAAACACTTATTAGCATTATTTAACATCTAACTTCCCTCACAATGAGAAAAGCGCTTTTAAGTTGCTTATTGCTCTTTATTGCAATAGGTACATCTACCCTCTATGCTCAACCATTTATGAAACAACTCAATGAGCAAAACTCCGAATCTCACAATTTTTTTACTTGGAGTAATGCCTTTGAGCAGTGGTCCCAAACAGTAAACCTCCGAAAAACCAAAGGCTGGAAATTTTATAAACGCTGGGAATGGGAAAATGCAAGTCGTATTCGTCCTGATGGTAGTAGCGATTATATTGACCAGTATATGCAAGCTTTTGCACAACTAGAACGAAAACAAGCGCAAAATGGCAACTCTAGGAATACTCTATGGACACCTGTAGGCCCTTTACAAAAAGCTACTACAACAGATACTACTCGCAACCATGGACAAGGTCGCATTAATTCTATCACCTTCCACCCTACTGACCCTAACACACTTTTTGCAGCAAGCTCAGGTGGTGGTCTATGGAAAACAACTAATGCAGGAATATCTTGGACTCCAATGTCCAATGGACTCCCCCTACTTAGAGTAAGTAAGATGGCTATAGCCAAAAGCAACCCTAATACTATGTACTTAGCGACAGGAGATTATGAATTAGTTGCCTATAGTTTTCCTAATAGTACTTTTAGTCACTATGGTGTAGGTCTGTACAAGAGTATAGATGGAGGTAATACTTGGTTACCAACCAGTCTTTCCTTTTCTGTTAATAATCATCCTCAATCTATGATAGGTGATATTTTTATAGACCCTACCAATCCTAACAACCTTGTAATAAGCGGTTTTGATGGTGTTCAAACATCTTCTAATGGTGGTTCTTCTTGGACAACTACACACGACTCACTTATATGGGATCTTGAGCAAGATCCTAATAACCCTAGTACACTGTATGCAACATCTGGCTATGTAAAAAACCATCAACAAGGAGCTGCTGAGATTTATAAGTCCATTGATTTTGGAACTACATGGACAACTCTAAACACTCCTATTATACCTAACCATAAGGACAGTATTATCCGTTTGGAATTAGCTATTTCACCTGCCAACTCTAATTATGTTTATGCCCTCGCAGTAGGCACAGATTATGGCTTATATGGTGTGTATAAATCTATTGATGGTGGACTTAACTGGACTCAACAAATTAGTGGACTAACTCTTAATATTTTGGGTTGGTATGATGGCAATCCTAGTTGGGATACAGGTGGGCAAGGTTGGTATGACCTTACCTTAATTGCAGATCAAAGTGACCCTGATTTAATTCATGCTGGAGGGGTCAACATGTGGAGTTCTAGTGATGGAGGAAGCAGTTGGGAAAACATTACTTATTGGGTCAATTATTATGGCAAAAGCGTACATGCTGACCATCACCAAATATCTCGAAACCCACTAACCAATCAGTATTTTGTTTGTAGTGATGGAGGGATTGATCGAACAGACAGTTTACTAAAAACGGATTTCACCTCTGGAAATTTTTTAACGCAATGGACTTCAATTTCTGATAATATTGCCAATACACAATTTTATAGAATAGGTCTAGGGAATGCGACCTCTAAGGTGATTGGAGGAACTCAAGATAATGGGACTTTTATGAAAGATGCTAACTGGCAAAGTGTAATTGGTGGCGATGGTATGGAATGTATGATTGATCATCAGAATGAAAATGTTATTTATGGTACTGTTTATTATGGCAGTTTGTATCGCTCAATTGATGGAGGTCAAAATTTCAGTAGTGGCCTAACTAGTTCTATCACAAGCACAGGAGAACAAGGCGAATGGGTTACTCCTTTTGCTATGAATGCAGAGAATAGTTCAAGTATTTATGCTGGGTTTGGTAATGTCTGGAAGTCCTTGGATAAAGGTGATAGCTGGGTTAAAATTAGCCAATTTGATACTATAGCAGGTTTAGGTTATCCTCAAAAAATTCGTGAGATGGCTGTTAATCCTCTAGATTCTCAAAACATTTATATTATCAAACGTCCAATTTGGTCTATGGGCTACGATGCTTCAGTTTGGGTAACAACCAATGAAGGAACTAGCTGGACAGATGTATCTGCAGGCTTACCAACTTCGGATGTATATATTAACGATGTGGCTACAGGCAATAGTCCTGATACAGCTTGGATCGTTTGTGGAGGAATAGATGTAGGCAAAAAGGTTTATAAAACCACTAATGGAGGCACTTCATGGGTCAATATATCTGGCACTTTGCCTAATATCCCCATCAACTCTGTTGTTTTTGATCGCCTAAACAATGTAGTCTATATTGGTAGCGATTTGGGTGTTTATTATCGTCGTGCCAATGATACAGATTGGACATTATTAGGCACCGATTTACCAAAGGTTATTATATCTGAGTTAGAGATACATTATAGCACCAATAAACTCTACGCAGCTACTTATGGCAGAGGAGTTTGGATGACTGACTTACTTTCCTTGGTCACTTCTACAAAGCCTAATTCTATTTACGAGGCATCTAGCAAGGTTTATCCTAATCCTACAAATGGAAGCTTCACTTTAGAACTAGAACAACTTGCTGTTGATCAGATTAAGATTGAAGTAGTTAATATATTAGGTAGTGTGTTACATCAAGAACAAGTAGAGTTGAACAGCAGTCAGCTCAAAAAGACTTTTGATTTAGATTTGCCTGTAGGCCAATATTATATTAGAATACTTAATGGTAAAAACTCTTTGGTCGAAACTGTTCAAATTCGATAAAAGGATTCTCTTAAACATAGAAGTTATTCAAAAGCTAAATTTAATGTTTTCATGCATTGGATTTAGCTTTTTTGGTTCTAGAGCAATCCAAATCCTTTTTACTTTTGTAATATAGTATTACTGTTTTGGCATGACTTTATAAATATAAGTACTAAAAACCAACTCTATGAAAAGTTTAATCTCCATTTTTGTATGTTGTCTATTCTTTGTTAGCAGTTCTATTGCCCAAACACTCTCTTTTCCGAAAGCGATTGGATACACTAACCCTACAGAAAAGTCTGGTGAAAAACTAACAGAGGCTGACTACCTTGAACCTATTGACTTTTTTGTTCAAACCTTTCGCCCTATAGGATGGTCGACTGATGGAAAATTTGCTTATGCTAATTTTTCAATCGACCATAATAGTGATCTGATTATGAGTGTATTTGTACAAGATATGGTTTCTGATGACATAGTTTGGGAAGATGAGTATTCCTTAGAGAAAATTTTGACGAGTGAGGGCAATTTAGATAAGACAATAGACAAAGAACGTTGGGAGGAAATACTAGACAAAGAGCTTTGGAGTGAGGTGCCAGAAAAACAACTTTGGGATGCTCTAAAACACCAGATAAGCAAAAAATTAGAAAAATATAAGATTCATCAAGAAAAAAAAGTCGATTTTCGCCGAGGAACTTGGCACCGAATCAATGGTCAACCTTATAAGTTTGATCTAAAAACCAGAAGTACAGAAGTAACTGGATATATGGGGGAAATCCATGTTGATTGTAGAGCAAAAGGTTTAGGCGAAAAAACTATACTTGAGGGGTATCCAGTAGATTACAAGAATGAGCATTATTATTATGTAGCTGGTATAAGCAAAAGCCCCTATCAAGATCGGGTAGCGGTTGTCTGTCATTTTAGAAAAACTGGTTTTGATAATAGTACTGATACTTATTGTCATTTAATTGGTTGCAACCTCAAAAATGGATTCAAATAGCTAGTCAAAATATAACAGAGATGAAAAGTCTAATTATAACATTAAGTTGTTTTTTCTTTATGGCTACCTCTATTGTAGCTCAAACAGATCAATTTCCTAAGGAGATTGTTTATTATCCAGAGCAAAAGAGCATGGAGGAAATGACAGAAGATGAGTATATGGAAATTGCTCACAACACTACCCAATCCTTTCACCCAATAGGATGGTCAGCAGATGGCAAATTTGCTTATGCTAGTTTTCACATTAGTTATCATGGTGACCTAATAATGATTCTTAATGTGCAAGATATGATTTCTGATGCTTCTCTATTCACAGAAGAATTTTCCTTAACAGATTTTGTAAATGAAGGTGACCCTACAAAGGATAATGTAACTGCAGAGCAACTTTGGTCTGCGATGAAAGATAAGATTAATAAGGCATTAGCTAGATATAAGATTCGTCAAGAAAAGAAAATTGATTATCGTAAAGAGACTTGGCATCGTATCAATGGCCAACCCTACAAGTTTGCACTAACAATGCCTGCTGATGAAGATGGTATTGTACAAATAAACTGTAGAGCTAAAGGTTTAGGCGAAAAAACTATTTTTAAGGGCGAGGTGGACTATGATTCAGGAGACTATTATGTGGCTGGCATTATTAAAAGTCCGTACCAAGATCGGGTAGCTGTTGTTTGTCATTTTATCGAAGGGGGTTTTGAAGGTAGTGTAGTCACTTTCCCTGTTTTGGTAGGTTGCAATCTAAAAAATGGTTTTAAATAGAATAGCTCAAGATTTTATATTTATAAAACAAAAGAAATGAAAAGTCTAATCATATCTCTAAGTTGTTTTTTCTTTATGGTGAATGCTGTTTTAGGACAGACGCTACAATTTCCTAAAGAGATTGTTTACTATGAATTAGAGGAAGAAGACCCTGAAGAAAATGGTGGACATTACACTGAAACAAGTACCTTTCATCCTATAGGATGGTCTCCTGATGGGAAATTCGCTTATGTCAAAATTTTTGATGGCTATTCAGATGGCCTTTGCATCTCAGTTGCTGTGCAAGATATGGTAACAGATAAAACTGTTTGGAGTGAATCTTATACTAGCATGCAATTGGGCGAAAATGAAGATTATGCTAAACATTCTGAAAATGTAAAAGCTCTCTGGAATAAGGTAAAACCAAAAACAGAAAAAGCTCTAGCCAAATATAAAATTAATGCAAAAAAAGAACTTGACTACCGCAAAAAAACTTGGCATCGCATCAATGGACAACCTTATAAATTTGCCCTTACTACCAAAGGTAAAATACAAATAGATTGTAGAGCTAAAGATATGGGTTCTAAAACTCTTTATGAACAAGATATTTCTCCAGAAGATTTTGAAATGCAAGAATATAATGCTTATGTGGCTGGGATTATATTAAGCCCTTATGAAGATCGTGTAGCTATTCTCTATCAAACAAGCAGCAAAGGTTTTGAATTTATTACAGACCAATCTTTTGCTTTGGTTGGGTGTAATTTGAACAAGGGTTTCAAGTAGGCCTATTTCAAGATTTTTTGCATTTGATTATTCTTGAATACTACACCTTTTAGATTTAATGCTTGTACCCTAATCAAGTCAAAGCCCATTTGTTCAAAAAAGGGCTTTGCTGTTATGCTTACATCTACTGTTATTTTGGAATTTTGTTGCTCATAAGCTTTTTGTTCTATCTTTTTATAGAGCCTTTGAGCAATGCCTTGTCGTTGATAATCTTTATGCACATACATCAAGTCTAGATAGCCTTCTATGGATAGAGAAGACATTCCTACTATCAATCCATCTATTGTTCCCAAAACGATATATTGCTCTGCTATTCGTTTTTCCCAACGCTCTGTTTGTTCACTTCCTGCTGACCATACTTTTATCTGTTCTGGAGTATAATCTGCTGTATTAACAGTCTGAATTGTTTCTTTAAATAAGCCTCTCAACTCATCTAAATCTTCAATATTAGCTTGACGCAGTTCCATATATTTCTATAAATAATTCGTTACCCAAACGAGGTTTAATAGAGTTCTTACATTCTTCTAAATTAATTGTTCCAAAATGCTTAGAAAAATGAGATTGATATTCCTCTACACTTCCACCAAATGGAGGTCCTTTTTCGGTAAGTTCAAAGCTAAATAACAACCCTACTAATTTCCCATTTTCTGACAATAATTCTCGCATCTTTTCAGCATACTGAGGGCGCATAGCAGGTGGCAAAGCACAGAAAAAGGTTTGCTCTATAATATAATCAAAATCCTTTTCTTCTAATTCGAAAAAATTAGCGCAAAGCAAATGCTCACTAGGAAAAGTAGGTACTCTTTTTTTAAGATTATCTAATGGTTCTTGAGCCCAATCACAAACATATACATTGGCAAACCCTTGCTGATGCAAATAAGCTGCCTCATGAGCATTCCCACATCCAGGTATTAAGATTTTAGCCGTTTTATCTTCAAGTTGATCTACAAACTCCTTGATTGGTGTTGTGGCTTCTCCTGCATCCCAACCTGTAGTGCCATCTACATAACGCTGACTCCAAAAATCACTATTGAAAATTTCCATGCTAACGTATTTTAAATAAACCTTTTACTCTAATATCAATTCTTCAAAAATCTGAACAACAGCTGTATTCACATTGTCTATAGCTAATGGGATTTTCCAATTATCCTTATTTCTAGGTTCTACATAATTAGAAATAGCTCTTAGTTGCAAAAAATTGGCTTTCACCATTCCACAAGCATAGAAAAAGGCCGCTCCTTCCATTGTCTCGATTTGAGCAGAATATTTAGCTTGAGTAAAATCTATTGACTCCTGAGTTCCATGTGTTCTATTTACTGTCAGACCATCTACTCCTTTCAGAAACTTATAAGCAGACGCTCCAGGATTATAAATTTTTCCATTTATAAAAGGTTGATCATTACTTCCTATCAGGCCCATTTCGAATACATCCTTAAAACTTCCATCTTGCTCTTCTACCCCTAAATCTCCTAACTGCTCACTAACAACATGCACAACCTCACCTATCTCCAAACTTCGATCATAAGCACCTGCTATGCCTACATTAATAGCTAAATCTACAGGGCGCTTCCCTAGATAATTGCCCAGCGCAAATGCTGTATGCATCATCCCTACACCTGTGATCAGCACAAAAACTTCGATCTTATCTTTCTTAAAAATTGGGCTGTCGTTCTCTTGCTTAAAATTGTCTTGCAAATATTTAAGCAATGGCAGGATTTCAAATTTAGTAGCTGCTACAATTAATATGTTCATTTATCTAGAATAACTTATATAACATGATTGAATTTAGATTAATAAAGAATAAAGCCCTTGCCTTTTATTACAAATAATGGTATATTCGATGTATATTATTGCCATAAATACTCCTTTCGAAAAAAATTCATGGATTTACCACAAAACAGTATTCCTCAGCTCAAAAGAACAGCTCTATTACTAAAAATAGCTGGCTCCATTACCTTTTTAGGAATTGCTTTTATGGAGCTTTGTTGGATAGCCTATTCTTGGCTAAGAATTACTATTTCATGGGATAGTTTTTATCGCATTGATTTCTTCCCAATTACCATAATTATGTTAAGTCTTATCGCTTTTCAAATTGTTGGAATTCAGCTATGGCTTAGTGGCCAAAACTTTAGCAAATACCTACAATCATCAGATGCTCAAGAACTCAATAAAGGATTCAAACATCTACGATGGTTTTGGTTTCTTTTTGGCTTGGTTTCTTTAATTCTTGTAGTAGCTATTATGACCATTTTCTTATTGGTCAAGCTTAGGATAATACGATAGTTAACTACTTAATATTAAATAAGCTATGTACTCCAATAGTGCGAGCTACTGTAAACCCTTCTCCAAATTCGAACCCAGCAGGTCTGCCATAGGTTCTATTTTTAGACTTGATGAATTCCAAGAAGTCTTTGGATGAAATTGGCGTTTCTGGCTCTTTAGACTCAGGATCAAAAAACTGCGATTTATAGGCTTGTATAATCTCTAATTTCTGGTTCATAAAAGGAGAAATATCCACCACAAAATCAGGCTTAAGATTATGGTCTTGTATATAGTGATAAACTACATCTGGTCGCCATGGCTGTTGAGGTTCATCATAGAGTTCAGTTTCTATCTTTACTAAGCCCGAAAGAAAACAGGCATCAGACACCAATTTTGCAGCACGTCCATGATCAGGATGTCGGTCACTCACTGCATTAGCCAAAATTATTTTGGGTTTCAAGAAGCGAATCATCTCTATAATTTTGATCAAATTTTCTTGATTATGCTCAAAAAAACCATCTTCAAACTCTAGATTTCCCCGTACTACTGCACCCAACATTTTAGATGCAACAGCAGCCTCTTCCAAGCGTAATTCTGCACTTCCTCTAGTTCCCAACTCACCACAAGTTAGATCCAATAAAGCTACTTTGTATCCTAAAGCAATATGTTGTAACAATGTTCCTGAACAGGATAATTCAATATCATCAGGATGAACACCTATAGCTAAAATATCTACATTCATTTTATCAAAATTTTGGGGTTATTCTACATTACCAATAATACGCAATTCTGTCTTATTGGGGTAAGTATTTGCAGTTAGTGTCACTAATTTTTCTTGGTGTCCTGACTTATCTTTCGAATTGAATTTCACTTTAATTTCTCCCTCTGCACCTGGAGCAATAGGCTCTCTTGGCCACTCAGGAATAGTACAACCACAACTTCCTTGTGCATGATTGATAATCAAAGGGCTTTTTCCTACATTTTTAAACTTAAAAAGGTGCTCTACTTGCTCCCCTTCTGCAATAGCTCCAAAATCGAAAGATTGCTCTTCAAATTCAAATTTGGCAGCTTCGGTTTCATCAATAGCTCTATCAGCTGTAATTGGGCTATGGATTAACTGTGAATTAGGAATACCTGAAGCATTTTCTACTTCATCTACATTGGGCACATCCTTATTAATATCTGGTGCAGGTTCTCCACATCCCATCAAAAATAACATGGTCACAAATAAAAAACTATACAATTTCATATCTTACTTTTTTTAATAAACTATTTATACATCGAAAATAACAAATCTGAACCTAAATATTTAGTTTTTGTACGCTTATCAAGTATTGTTTTTAGGCATTGGCCCAAGGTGCTCTGTAAGCAACTTCCAATAACCATTTTCTTTTATTAATACAGAAGTTCCTCTACCAGCTCCTTTTCTCAATACATTATCAATAAGTCCTTCCCAGTGAAAATCGAAGGTGTACACTCCTAAAGATTCTGCTTTTAGTAGCCAATCTATATTTTTGATTGAATATTGCTCACTTTTTATAGCTTCAAAATTTCGTTCGAATGCAATTTTCACTTGATCTTTCCCTTTATATACCATTCCACTCGAAAAGGTAACAGTTGCATTTTCACAAATTAAGGGGTCTAAATTTTCCCATTTTTGTGTAGCTAAAGCACGTTCATAATCCTCTATAAATTTTTCTATCTCCATTTTTATCAAATTTAAGCCTAAAAACGCTTCACAAAACCATCAATTATCTAAAGTCGCTTCTTTTTTGCCTATAACCCAAAGCAATCCAGCAGAGATTCCTAAATTATCCTTATTGATAACTACAGATTTTCGATATTCTAACTGAGCTTGTATATAAAACCCCTCTGTTAGTTTTATGTTCACACCTAAACCAATTGGAATTTGAAAATCAAAATGCCCCTTCCGTTTAGCCATATACTTAGCTCCTATTCCTAATGTAATATAAGGAGCTATCCAAAAATCTTCTTTTAGTATATAACCATTATTAAACTTATAAATGCCCATAGCATCTAAGCCTACAAAAAATTCTTTGGGGTAAAATCTGCGTTGGCAGGGAGCACAAGTAGAATCATCTACAGCTACTAAATTGTGGTGAGCGTCAATACTGCCTATTCGGAGAGGAGCAGCTATATTGAAAGAGTTATTAATATACCTAAAATAGCCCAACTCAAAAGCATAATTCACATCGCTAGGATGGAATATACGCTTAGGGTTTGCTGTTCTGTATGTAGGATCTAAAGTATTGTAATCAATGAGTACAAACTTGTACGTCATTGCATTTTTTCGGGTAGACATTTGGGATTGCCCAACTTGTGCAAAAATCAGGATAAGGACACAACTAACAATATACTTCATAGTTTTTTTATAAACTTTATTGTTTGCTAAGAGTATCTATTTATCTTTTAAGCCCCTACCTTCTTTGTTGATTTTGCCTTCGTCCATTAATTCTTTCATTAGTCTATCCAATATACCATTGACAAAGCGTTTGCTCTTATCTGTACTATATTCTTTAGCCAAAGAAACATACTCATTAATAGTAACTTTAGTTGGAACTGAAGGAAAGTGCAAAAACTCACAAATACCCAATTTGAGCAATAGCATATCTATAATTGCTACACGATCTTCTTTCCAATTTTTGAGTTTAGGAACAATCATTTCTCTTAGTTCCTCATCATGTCGGATAGACAGATACAATAGCTCTTTACCAAACTCATGCACAAACTCAGAGTTAGCTTCCTGAGTTATGAAGAACCTATCATCATCAGGAAGACTTCTAATACTACGCTTAAGTGCTCCAAATGCCAAAGATTTATCATCTACCCAAGTTGGGAAGTAATCTTCCATCAACTCTACATAGACTTCATCCTCCAGCATAGTCTTATAAAGATTAACCAATGCATATTGGTGCTCTCTCATAGGAGTTGTCTTCATATCCAAATACTGCTGATAATATTCACTTTGTGAAAACTTCTTGAACAGTTTTCGAACAAGGTCAGTATCAGGCAAGGACATCAACTTTTCCTTCTTCAGAAGTCTTTGAAATGCCCCATTTTCTAGTATAGACTGAATTATAGGGTTTTCATACAACTTAAGAGAAGCTTTTTTGTCTTCCTCTGTAGGTACTAATTTATTGGATTTTATCTCAAAATCTTTGAGTGCATAGGTAGCTACCTTTTGTAGGTAGAGCATGCTAAAAAGGTATAGCCTATAACTATCATGAATTGCTTGCATGTAGTTTCTTTCGGCATTTTTAGATGTATCCCCTTCTGTTTGGGTGTATACATAAAGTGTTTGTAACACTTTGACTCGGATATTGTGACGACTGAGCATAAGCAGGGCTAAATCGCAAGAACTTTAGATGATGAATAATAATAACTGAATACTTCTTGTTGGTCTCTATTTTATAGCATCAAGCGAATACAAATGTACAAAAACTTTGTTAATGCACTAATTATTTTGGTTTAGAATCCCCTCTAATATCTTTAGAAAACAGCAATCAGTTGATAGTCATGACTGTTCCACGCAATAATTCCTCAACAGCTTTCTTAGAAACCTTTAATCGATCGAATAATTTATGAGGATTTAAATCAAATTCTAATAAATATCCTTTCTCATATCCTGTCAACATTTTAAAACCATTGGAATCTATCTCTATTTTTTTGTAAAAAGAAGATACTGTCCAAGCTTTTTCAACAGAGTCCGACAATATAAACGCTGATGGATAAACATAGTCATCTGCAAAATCTGGAAATTGGAGTATCTCTCTATTATGGTAAGGAACATACATAAATCCTGCTCCTAAAACTTCATCACCTTCAGACTCATACCTTCTATTAACAAAGAGATAATCCTTATATAGTTGAGGTGTGACTAAATCCCAATCTAGTGTAAACTTATTACTCTTTTCATTCAGCACCCTTAATGCTCCTTTACTTTTTCTCTTTTCATTCAATTTCGGGATAGCCTCAAATACCTCAGCTCTTACCTCAAATCGATTAGTCAATATTTTAATATCTTTTTGATTAACAGCCAATAAGTCTTCCTTATTTAGCCATTTTACTTTCATATTTCCTTCCAATCTTGTTTTTCCATTATAATTCCCATAGCTGTTTACTATAAATAGTTGTTGAGTATTTTGGTCAAATACCACTGCTTGACTCCCATCAGGAGAATAATCTACCCCACCTAAACCCAAGCTAAGATCAGACTCTTGACGATCTTTTGTATTAAAATCCATAAAAACAGCATCGCCTCTATATTCATTAGGATCCCATCTAGATAAAATAGCCCATCTATGCGCTTTTCCTTCTTTACTATTAGCAGGAGAAAACCAACAACCTGTTATATTAGAATCTTCAAAAGCCCATATTTCCTCATTAGTAGCTAAGTCTATAAATTTATAATGGTCTTCATCGATCATTTGGCACAAATAACCATTTTGAAAAAAACACTCTCCTTCAAAAAAGGCTTCTTTGTTTGTTTTATAATCCCACGACCATACATATTCGTTGGTTTGTACCAAAATTTTATTGGGTGTAGTCTCAAAATCTATTTTTTTAATGTTTGTTCCAGTCCAACCTTCTTTTGCAGTGGTTTGAGCAATAATAGATTTATCTTTTACAGACTGTATATATATAGTTTAAGGGGTTACTACCAACAGTTGTTTTCCATCTTTGCTAGGAGTAGAAGAAATTACTTGATCACCCCAAGGACCTTCAACTAAAACTGGTGACATTTTGAAATCAAGAACTAAGGTTTTATCCTGATAGATATTAGGTAAGCATAAAAATCTATTTTTCAACAAATACATCTGTGTGTACTCAAACTCACTAGGTAAGACTAACTCAATTTCTAAACCGCTTGGTTGATAAATCTTAATCATTCCTTGATCTAGATAAACCATAAGACTATCTACACGCAGCAAGTCTGTATATGATCTACCCAAAGTCTGTTTATCACCTGATTCCATTTCCCACAAAAACACTTTAGGCAATCCTTTTTCATCTATAGTCTCAACCACCAAAGTATTCTTTTCAAAAACATCTAAGACTTCAACATCTCCTTCTAATATATCAACAAAAGCAAAACCAGACAGTACTCCAGTCTTAGATCGTTCTTTAGCGACTCTTGCAATAGCTCCTCCTTCCAATTGAGCAGCTAAATAATTGTCGAGCACAAACAACTCTTCGGCATATCGAGGGAGCGATATAAAATATAGAGCCTCTGTTTTTAGATCAAGAACTTCTATTTGATCAAAACCTTCCTTTCTATAATAAAGTTGATCATTGTCCAGAGCTAAAAACTTATATCTTTGAAAATCATGTGTTAACTCACCTTTACTATTAAAAATAACAATTCCACCTAAAAAGTCATCAAACATAACAACTCGTTCTCCATCCTCTTGCATCAAAGACTTAAACACTTTTTCCTCTATATTATCCCATTCTACATCCAAGTTTAAAGTAAGCATCTTTCTAGAAGATCGATCAAATAAGATTGGTGTATTAGTAGTATCCAGATACAGTATTTTATTAGCATTTTTTGATATTACAGTAAATTTTTCTACTATAAGCATAAGCCATTCCATGGGGTCAGGAATTGAAAGACTATCTGTTTCTTTGCTTTCTACATTAAACAGTTCTAGGTTACCATCTTCCTTTATTCCAGCTAAAACAGATCCCCCATCAGTCAATAAATTCAACCAAGCCTTATCCAAAACCAGAGGCATTGGCATAGAATAGACCTTATCGTCAATGATATAAAGTTTATCAGATGCATAAAAGCTGCTCCATATATTTCTATAGATATAGGGTTCCTTTTGCTTTAGATCCTTTAGGTTCTCATTTTTTATGATATCAAGTTTTAGTTCTTCTTCATCTATTGCTACTAGTTTTTGGTATTTTTTGTAAGCCTGATAAGCTTTACCAAATGCTCCCATATAATTATTCTCACTAAAAAAAACAGAAGCTTCTGCAACTCCCATCGAAAGCTCTAAATGCTGCTTTTGAGCTTGCAAGGCCTTAGATTGTCGCCATACAATATACAATACAACCAAAGCAGCTATACAAAGTACAGTTCCGAGTATGGCCAAGAGCCTGAAACGACGACGTTTCTTTTGCTCATAAGCTAAAAGGCGTTTTTGCTCCAATCGTTCCTCTTCTAAGCGTCTAGTTTCATAGGATTTTAAGATTGGACGAACCAACGTATCATGCGAGACCTCATAAGCACGCCCCAAATGTGTATTTTCTACACGAATAAGGCGCGTATGCAACAATTTTTCTAAGAGTTTGTCTTCTATTCCAAAATTATTCTTGACAATAGCTGCTGCCAAACTTACCCGAGCACCGTCTACGATAAGGCCTTCCTCTATTAGCTTGCGAGCAGATAATTGCTCTTCTATTGTACCAATAGAAGCTATTTGTTGCTCATAGTAGCTGTTTAGAATATTTTGTATTCCATGAGCTCCCCCTAAATAATCTGGTGTAATCTGCATGGCTGTTATAAATTATATGGTAGCTTAATCTTTTTGTAATAGGCTGCTTGCCCCTTTTTCTCTCCTTCATCTAAAACCTTGGGGTGCAATGGCAACTCAACAAGATATTGCTCATCAGCATAATTCCACTGCCCTAAAATACTATGTTTTTTAGTGTAGACATAATTGCTCAACTTAGGCATAGCCACTCTATATTGTCCATAACTGTAGATATATCCTTCTTGAGAAAGCCAGCCATGTATTGAGGTCACAGGGGTAATTGGGTGCTCTCCTATAGCATCTGTATTCAAATAAGTCCCCTTTTGCTTAAGCTTTCCTTTGGATAAAGAGAACCAACTATAATCTTCTCCAAAAACAAAAAGACCAGACTTAGGCTTTTCGGGGAATTGATATTCTGTACCATAAAGACTACCCCAAAACAAGGTGTGTACATAATTTCCTGTCCATCTATCCAATAACTTATGTGTAGCAGCATCAAAAACCATTACTCCTTTATCATTACCCATTATTGCCAATTCCTTTTTACTTTTCAATTGCTGAAAAAGCAAGGCAGGTTCTGTTTTGCTTATTCCCAAAAAGGTATGGCTCAACAACTCTGTATTCAATAATAAAATAGCCCTTTCTTTTCCTCCTTTTTCCCCCATTATCACCAAAGCTTTAGTCCCATCAGTAGACAACTCTAACTTAACTATAGAATTATAACCTTCCTCTTTTACATGATAGCTCTTCTCTACGTTACCATCCAAGTCATACCATTTTAATATAGAATTATCCACTTCTATTATTTGTTGTTCGTCAGCCGAGACTATTGTATTTCTTAAATTAGCTAATACGTTCCCATCCCAATCCAACAGCATACTCTGTTTAGAAAACACTTCACAGCTTTGCAGTAAAAATCGTTTATTGGGCAAGCCTAATACATTCCAACTCAATTCTACATCATGAGGCGAAGGGCATCTATGTAATTCTTTTTTGCTCAAAGCATCATTTACTACTATTTCTTGGCCTTGTACAGAATATATATTGGCTTCTTTCTTAGAATAATTATAATTGTCAACCTTAGGAATATATTCTAATTCTCTCATTTTTAAATCCAAAATAAAAGATCCATTTGTTTTAGGTAGGGCTATTATCAAATAACGGTTCTTATAACAAGATATACTAGCTCCTTTTATAAAAACATCAGCTATGATATACTTTATCACAGCCATTCCTTTTTCCTTATCAAAAAGAATCAAATCATTATTTCTCAAAACGGCAGTATATCTATCATCAATCAAAGCAACCGATGGATGCTGAGTCCCTTTCCAATTACCACCATAAAGCCAATGGCTTTTTCCCTTTTTGATATCCCATAAAATCAGATCATTTTCATAACCCATAACAAGCACTGAGGAAGATATTTTTTCTATAAATGTTAGGGTAGTTCGGTGACTCTTCCCTTTTCCGATACCTCCCATACTGCCATAAGTATACATTCCTACCTCTGGTTCTTCTATACCCTGCTCCTGAAACTGCATTTGACTCCCATTAGATTTTCTTGGAGGTTCAATTTTTTGTTTTTCAAGAAAGTCTCCATCCTTACTTAAAAAGATTCCCTCTAAATCCTCTGTAATTAAGACTAACTTATCCTTAAAGCTATAAAAGCCTTCTACATACTCCCCTTCGAGACCATAAATAATTCGTTCTTCTTTGGTTTTAAGGTCAACCAGTTTTAGTTGTCCATTCAAATTATAATAAAGATAATCATTCCTAATTTCGTAACTCACATTTTCCAGAGATCCGGATTCTATAGGAGCACTATAAACAAGCTCACCATTATTGTCTACAACTAACAATTGATATTCAGACGAAAACAATACATATTTACCATCTCGTGCAAGAACTAACTCACTATCATATATCTTATATTTCTTCTGAAAAGATTCATCTAGCTTAAACAATTCCTTTTCATTAGCAAAATCTAACAACACCACATATTCATTACTATCTATGAAGACAATACGCTCAGCTTCCTCTGCTAAGAAAGTTTTTTTAGCAAAAGTTTGCTCAGGAAATTTGCCATAAGGAACACTTATTGAGTCTCCTTTAGCGGTACGATTCAAAATAAATCCTGCAAATCCTTGATGCTTAAACATCAAGTTTTGCTCAGGATAATAAGAGGCAACCCTTCCCTTACTCCTAAAAAAATCTGCACTTAAATATATTTTGTTATGCAATTTATACAGTACTCTATTGTTATACTTTGTTTGCCACAAAAGAGAGATCAAGTCCATAAAATATTTACCTAAAAAAACTTCTGTCTCTTTAAGCTCCCGCTCACCTACAAGCACTTTAGGAAACTTGTAAGGAATCTTATCTAAAAGTGAATTTACTCCCTGATAAGCCTCTCGATATCTATTGTAAGTCAAGGCCTCTTTTGCATATTTTTCAACCATAGAAAAAGAGTCAATCTTCTTGGCTAATTGTAGTTCATTATTAGTCTTTAAGACCTCTTCGTTTGCCATTCTGGCATTCCCCAATGCAATGACAGAGACAATCATTCCTATCACAGCTACTACAGCCAAAGCACTTACTCCAATAATTATTCGCCTAGCTTTCTGGCGTTTTTGCTCCTCCACAGCTAACTTTCGTTCTTGCTCTGCTAACTGCTCTTGAACATATCGTTTTTCATAAGATTTTAGGATAGGCTCTACCAAAGTATCGTGCGAAACTTCATAGGCACGACCAAGGTGAGTATTTTCGCCTCGAATAAGACGTGTATGTAGCAAACGTTCTAAAAGGTCATCTTCAATCTCATAATTATTCTTAACAATAGCATCAGCCAAACTCACCCGAGTGCCATCCACTATCAAGCCCTCTTCTATAAGTTTGCGTACTGCCAATTGCTCAGCAGCATTACCCATAGAAGCAATTTGTTGCTCATAGTAGTTATTCAGAATATCTTGTATCCCATCTGCACCACCTAGGTAGTCGGGGGTTACTTGCATCAATCCCATAGTCCTATTAATTCTAGAATAAAAAAAGGTTGGAAAGCTCCAACCTGCCTAAATTACAAATATTCTATAGGATTACAATTTTTTCTATACAAAATTACGCCTTTACAAATAAGGGCTGAGTTACGGTTGGTATAAGTGCTTGTTTTTGTGCTGTGCTAAAGAGTTTTTCTATTGCCTCTTTACCCTTTGCACCTAAGTCGATGCTAAATTCATTAACATACAAACCTATATGCTGCAACATAACAGCTTCTTCCATCTCTTGTGCATGCTCTCTTATGTATGGTAAGGCTTCTTGAGTATTCTCAAAAGCCCATTCTACACTCCTACGCAACACTCGATTTACCCTTTCTTGTATCTCTGCTTCTAAGGTTCTTTTTATTACTATACCCCCTAGTGGAATAGGCAACTGCATTTGGCTCTCCCAATACTCTCCCAAATCAATAATTTTGACCAAACCTTTATCTTGATAGGTAAATCTATTTTCATGAATGATCAAACCTGCATCTACCTCTCCATTCAAGACCTTATTTTCTATATCTGAAAATAAAACTTCTTCCTTATTTTGAGCATTAGGGTAAGCTAGGCTTAATAAAAAATTGGCTGTGGTGTATTTCCCTGGTATGGCAATCTTAGCAGTATTTACAGCATCCTTATCCAACGTTTTTTTAGCAATTAAGAGAGGTCCACAATTGTTACCTAATGCAGAACCAGCAGTAAGCAGTATATATGTTTTGGTCAAATGTGCATAGGCATGATAGCTTAATTTAGTAATATCCAATTCGCCTTTGAACGCTTTTTGATTTAGCAACTCTACATCTCCCAATTGTACATCAAATTCTAGACCTTCTGTATCTATTTTGCCATGCACCATTGCATCAAAAATAAAGGTATCGTTGGGGCAAGGTGAATATCCTAATGTTAGTTTCATGTGTTAGAATTTATAGTTTAGCGTCTATTAATTATCTACTGTTTTTTAGCTTCCACTAATTTATCAAGAAGAGCTATTTCATCCTTTGTTTTATAAGTTGTCCGAGTACAAATGCTTGTCCAATATGAATTTTTCTTTAAGTAAGGTTTCTCCTGTTTTTTCAAAGTTGCTTTGAGCTTTTTATAATGGCTATATTCATACTTACCTAGATTAGCATAGATTATTATTTCCTCTCCTTCCCTAACAGAAATTCCACAAGCACCTAGCGCATTTTGAGTATAGATTGTGGTCTTCTTTAAGCGCGTTTTGCCTTTATATTTTTTCAAAATAAGCACCTTAACTTTTAAGATTGACCGATTTAGATCAAAATCTTTTTCAAGACTACTAAGCCCTTGTTCTTGCTTATACCGTTTTAAAACTTGAGTTGTTAATGTTTTTTTTAAAATACTTTTCTCAACTTTCAAAATCTTACCATATACAATAAAATTTTGTTTTTTATATTCATAAGCGGCCTTACCATAATTACACCCACAGGCCATTAAAGAATGGGAAGTAACGACTGAAAGCAGAAGGATAAATATAACTTTCATTTGAATTGAGTGTTTTTTTATATAATTGCAGTCACTAATACAGGCTTATAATTTTATTCTTTAATAACCTGACATTCAACCAATGTTGTTTCATCGGCACGAATTTTTTCAAATTCTTCATTATCATTAATAATATAGTAAAGGCAAGCATTTACTTCATCTATTCTATAGAGCTCTGAACTAGACTGAGCTCCAAAACCCAAAAATTGAACATGTAACATAGATGAATTTTGAGTTGTATCAAGTTCGAAAACACCGCTAAATGCTAAACTATCTTTATAAACAAGATAGCTAGAGGAAGAGTCAATATAAACAGGAGGAATAATTTCTTTCCAATCATTCATTTTGGGACCTTTGAGAAAGCCAATAGTTTTAGCCCCAATTATAAATGGAAAGTTTAAGGTGTCTCTTGCTAGGATTGCATCTTCGTTTTCAAAATAACATTTGAGGTAAACAGAGATTTTGTTTGAATCAAGTTTATTTACTTTGAATTCCCAATTGTATTGAGCAAAACTAGTTGTAGCATAAAATAGTAGACTTAATACTGTAAGGAACTTATTTTTCATATTAAAGATTTAGTTGTTTATTTAGAAGGCTTTGTTTTGCAGAAACAATCTAGACTTCAAAGAAAGTTCCTCATTTTGAGCCACAGCCAGTAGGCCTACAAAAGAAAAAAGCCACTTCGAACTTAATTGTTCAAAATGGCTTGCAAATATATTATATATATTAGAGAAACTGTATCCTCTAATTATTTTCCAAATAGACCACCTAACATTCCTCCTATATCATCAATTACATTTCCATCACCATCACTATCCAAAAGTCCCATCAAACCACCTAATTGGCTATTTTGTTTTGCGTTTTGCTGGTGTTGATTATTCAAAAGACTAGCAAGACCGCCAGGATTTAGATTTTGCTGTTGTTTAGCTTTACCTAATGTTCCCATAAGCATTGGAGCCAAAGAAGCCATCAAACTTAATGTAGAACCTTGGTTCATTCCCAACATACCACTAAGTTTTTGTACCATTCCACCTTGATTTCCTCCTAATACATGCTTCAAAATACCCATTCCATTAGCAGAACGCTCAGATAGGTTATTATTTGTATTCTTGTTTACAGCAAAAGGACTAGTTGGTAATGTAGGTTGATTATTGCTACCAAAAAGACCTGAAAGATTATCTAAGATAGACCCATCATGGTCACGCTCTAAAGCACCAGCTAACGCATTTGCTCCTTGTTCGTTAGATGCATTTTTAGACATAGCACCAATCAAAGCAGAAAGTACTTGATTAGCAGCTTTTTTAGTCTGTTTAGGATCGTTAATACCTGTTTGTTTTGATAAATCAGATACTGTATTATCTGTCAATTGGCCTTGCAGCAAACTCATTAAATCCATAGTTTGTTTTTTTTAGTCTTATTATATTCAATTAGAAAATTATTCTAAACAAGAAATGTAAGGCTTTATTGTAAGCTAATTTCCTATTCTATTCTACTAGACGTACTTTTTTTGAAAAAGACACCTTTTTTTAACTAAATGTAAAATAATAGTTTTTTAGAACATTCTAAAGGCTTTAGCCCTTTTATTTAGCAAATAAGCTGTATCTTTAAAGCATGGATTTAAACGAAAGAAACAAATACATCCCTTATCGAAAAACAAATGACGAATCAATAGGTATCGCCATCAAAAAAATGATTGCGGCTTACGGTCTGATGGATAAATATATGGAGGTTAGTGTCCGTGAAATCTGGAAACGGATGATGGGAGGCACAATTGCTAAGAACACAAAAAAAATAACCCTTCGAAAAGGGAAACTAGTGATCCAGATAATGGCAGCTAGTCTACGTCAAGAATTAGGTTTTGCGAAGGAGAAGATTAAGATAATGATAAATACTGAACTAAAAGAAGATCTCATCAAAGAGGTAATAATATGGTAATCAACAAAATACCCAACTACACTAAAGTTAACATTAGTATTATTAGTATAGACTGTGGTTTTTTATAATTGAAATAGTTACTTTTGTCGCATTGATTTTAACTATTAATAATCGTCATGGAAAGTCCAAACCAATTTAAAATTTTGATAGCAGATGATGAACCTGATATTTTAGAGTTTGTCTGTTATAATCTTATCAAAGAGGGTTACCAAGTAAGTACTGCTCGCAATGGCTTAGAAGCATTGGAAATGGCTAAAAAAATCCAACCGCATCTTATTTTATTAGATATAATGATGCCTGAACTGGATGGTGTAGAAGTTTGTCGAGAGCTTCGCTCAATGTCTGACTTCGATAATACAATTATTGCCTTTTTGACTGCTCGTAGTGAGGATTACTCACAAATTGTAGGTTTTGATGTTGGGGGTGATGATTATATCACAAAACCTATACGACCTAGAGTTTTAGTTAGTCGAATTTCGGCCTTGTTGCGTAGATACAGCAAAACACCTGCAACTGCAGATTCTAATGCTAACAAAAACACTATTCGCATTGCAGATTTAACTATTGACAAAGAGCAATACTTAGTGTTGAGAGGTGAAACACTTGATGAAAAAATTGTCTTAGCTAAAAAAGAATTTGAATTACTTTGTTTATTGGCTTCTAAGCCTGGCAAAGTGTTTTCAAGAGAAGAGATTTTCAAGAATGTATGGGGAAATGATGTCATTGTAGGTAACAGAACTATAGATGTGCATATTAGAAAGATTCGAGAAAAAATTGGTGATAAATATATTAAAACGATAAAAGGAATTGGTTATAAATTCCAACAATAAGATAGCTTCTAAGAAGCCTTTATCTACAAAAAACAAGAGCATCTTCGACCTGAAGATGCTCTTATTTTTTTGGTAGTGCTGCCCTACTCTTCTTGCTTGTTTTATGAATTGCGACTCAAAAGTTACTAGCTCTAAGCTATTTTTTTTATTATTATGCTATTCAACTCTTAAATCTACTACACCTATGGATGAGCCAATAGAAAACTCACAACAACCCAACAAAGGGAAAAAAGCCCCAAACCTCAAAGAATACTGGCACGAAAACCTAAAATACTTAGCTGTACTGCTTTTTATTTGGTTTACTGTTTCGTTTGGAGCAGGAATTCTTTTTGTAGACAGCCTTAACCAATTTCAATTAGGAGGTTTTAAACTAGGTTTTTGGTTTGCACAACAGGGCTCTATCTACTGCTTTGTTATTCTGATTTTTGTCTATGTCATATTAATGAATAGACTAGATAAAAAGTATGGCGTAGATTAAACCCTCTCTATTTCAGCCAATTCTCACTCTAAATCACAAGACTAGATACCACATCTTATGCATTATTTTACAGATATGCCCTTATTACTCATGAGCGTACAATCTTGGACTTATATCCTAGTTGGACTCACTTTTAGTTTATACATTTTTATAGCTATATGGTCTAGAGCTGGCTCTACCAAAGACTTTTATGTAGCGGGAGGTGGTGTTTCGCCACTCACTAATGGGATAGCCACAGCAGCAGATTGGATGTCTGCAGCCTCATTTATATCTATGGCTGGTCTGATCTCTTTTATGGGCTATGATGGAGGTGTTTACCTTATGGGTTGGACTGGTGGTTATGTGCTCTTGGCTCTAATGCTAGCCCCTTATCTTCGTAAGTTTGGGAAGTTCACAGTGCCTGATTTTATTGGAGATCGTTATTATTCTAATACTGCTCGTACAGTTGCTGTTATTGCAGCTATCATTGTGTCATTCACTTATGTGGCTGGGCAAATGCGTGGTGTAGGTGTTGTGTTCTCTAGATTCTTAGAAACTTCTGTAGAATGGGGTGTTGTGATTGGAATGTTGATTGTCTTTTTCTATGCTGTTTTGGGTGGGATGAAGGGAATAACCTATACACAAGTAGCTCAATATTGTGTCTTGATTTTTGCGTTTATGGTACCTGCTATCTTTATTTCGATACAAATGACGGGTAATGTATTGCCTCAAATGGGGTTTGGTGGTTCTTTGGAAGATGGGACTTATTTGCTAGACAAATTGGATGGTTTGCATACTCAACTTGGATTTGAGGAATATACAAGCAATAAAAAATCGATGGTTGATATTTTTGCTATTACGCTTGCCTTAATGGTTGGTACAGCAGGGCTTCCACATGTTATTGTTCGTTTTTTCACGGTGCCTGATGTTAAATCGGCTAGAAAATCGGCAGGTTATGCACTGGTATTTATAGCTATATTATACACTACAGCTCCTGCTATTGCTGCTTTCGCTAGAACCAATCTTTTGCAAACAGTTTATGATAGCGAAACTCAAACTGCTCAAGCTTATCAAGATATGCCAGACTGGTTCAAACAATGGGAAGAAACAGGTCTTTTGGCTTGGACAGACAAGAATAATGACGGTAAAATACAGTATGTAAATGGAAGTTCTATTGTAGGCAAAAAACCTATTTTCATAGAAGGTAAAGGTGCTCATGGCGAACGCCTTTTGAGCAATCCTAATATCAAGACAGCTAATGAACTTTACATTGATAAGGATATAATTGTTTTGGCTAATCCTGAGATTGCAGGGCTGCCAAATTGGGTGATTGCCTTAGTTGCAGCTGGCGGGTTGGCTGCTGCACTGTCTACAGCAGCAGGACTATTATTGGTTATTTCGACCTCTGTGTCACATGATTTGATCAAAAAACAGATAAATCCTGATATTTCGGATAAAAAAGAATTATTAGCAGCTCGTATTAGTGCAGCTTTTGCGGTAGTGGTAGCAGGTTATTTTGGGATAAATCCTCCTGGTTTTGTAGCGGCTGTTGTTGCACTTGCCTTTGGGTTGGCTGCTGCCTCCTTCTTCCCTGCTATTGTGCTGGGAATTTTCTATAAACGGATGAATAAGGAAGGTGCTGTTGCAGGTATGGTGGTAGGACTTCTGTCTATGTTGTTCTATATGCTTACCTTCAAGTTCAACTTATTTGGAGAAACGAGTTCTGAAGATTGGTGGTTTGGTGTATCTCCAGAAGGTTTTGGCTCTATAGCGATGGTCATCAATTTTGTAGTCTCTATAGTTATCTGTCAATTCACGCCACCTCCACCTACTGAGGTTCAAGAGATTGTAGAAAACATTAGAATACCTAGAGGTGCCGGCGCTGCACAAGATCATTAAAAAATAATAGAGGCTGCACTTTTTGGGAAAGTGCAGCCTCCATCTTTTATAGTTGTGTATTTCCTTCTAACTTTTTCCAAGAAAAATGTGATACCAACAACAAGACTATTGCCACCAAAGCAGGAGCATACTCGCCATCTCCTATCATAAAATGAGCAGAAGCAGCTAATATAAAATCAAAGAAAAATCCTGCATAAGCCCATTCTTTCAGAACCTTAGATTTATTGGTCCATATAGCAATTAAACCTAATGTCTTTGCTGTTGCTAAAGGGTATAAGAGATAACTTGGATACCCCAAAACTACAAAGACTTTGCTTATTTCTGCATGATTAAAAATATACATTCCAGCAGACATCAATGATAAAGCTGTCAAAAGTCAAGTACTTACCCAATAAGCTATTTTAAAGTTTTTCATGATACTATTTTCTTAATTTTTGTTTTTAGTAATAGGACAAACTTAGGGCATAAAAATATCCTATGCATTAACCTAGATTAAGAAATAGTATTTAGTTTCATTTTTTTGATAACCGTTCTCTTTTCACTTTACTAAGGGCTTCTGGAGTTATGCCAAGATAAGAGGCTATCATTCGTTGTGGAACACGCTGGACAATATCGGGATAGGTTTCTATAAAGTGCTCATACCGCTCAATTGCAGAGGCACTCATCAGCATAATTATACGTTTTTGCAAAACGGCCATTCGCTTGACCAGTTTCGAAATATTAATCTCTATATCAAAATTCTTTTCTACTTGAAGAAGGACAGCATCCTCTAATACATCTATACATAATTCACTAGGCTCTGTACGAGGTACATTATCACTAACCATCCAGCCTTCTGGAGCAAACATAAATATATGTTCTTTACCCTTTTCATCTATAGAATAACTGCGTAATAAACCCGATTCTACTTGGTAGCCTTTGGTATTTAAATCCCCTATTTGCTGTAGTATTTGCCCCTTTTTTACTTTGATCCTTTTCATTTCTTTGTTTTTGCTAGAATCCTTTATTGATATCAAAATTATCCTCAATTATACAAAGTTTACACTACAAGATTCTCCAAACTTAGAAATTATTCTACCATTTTTACCTCTGCTCCTATAATGCAACTATACATTCTTCCTATTGTTACCAATCCATTTCCTACATCTTTGGTCTCTTCTGTTGCCATTTGGTTTCCTTCATATCTATACAGCTTTTCCTTGAGTATAACTCTAGTTTCAATTTTTAAATTAAGTTCTTGTTTTTTTCTATTAGTCTCAAACCTCAAAGAGGAACAAGCAACAGCCCTTGTTTTTCTATTAACAGGAATAAGATCAACCTCTATGCCTTTATCACTTAATTTCCCTATACCTGAAATTGCCATAGCATTAATTTCCTTTTTCAGGGTTGAGAAATCATTATAAGAAGCATATTTAGTAGCTATAAAATTAGTAACCTCTGCATAAACTTCTTCTTTCTTAGCTGGCCATTGAGAAGAGTCCTTACCCTTTATTATTATCTTAAAATCTGCTAAATCTACATTATATTCTGCACTTATTCGTGTAGATTGTTTTTTACCAAAAGTAAGGCTAGACAGTGTCACTACACCATCATTCGAAGGTAAGTTAGGTGCACTTATGCGAATTAATTCATCATCAAAATCAATCCCAAAATCGACAACAAATATTGTCAATTCACAATTACTAAACAATAAGTTATTCTTAGCAAAAGGTAGCTCAATTTTTATTTGATTATCTTTAGTTAAATATCTAGCAGGTGTTTGAGCACTAAGGTTCGTTGCAAAAACTAACACTAGTAGTATTTTTAATGCATTCATACTTTAAGTTGATTTATCAATAAAACAAGTCAATAGTCTATTATTATAACCATCCTCCATTGGAACCCTTTTTGTTGAGCGTCCTTCAAAAAATTGATACAACGATCAATATCTGCTACAAGCATATTTTTAGCTATATGGCTGTTTCTATGAGGACCATCATACCAATCATCATTTACAGGCCAATGCATAAAAATTTCCCTCAATCTTTGAAAGCGATCAATTCCAATTTGAGGATCATGGTATTCATCAAAATCAAACCATCTCTTATTAAAAATCTAATTAGACTGGCCCTGAAGCATTTCAGACCAATGTGCAAATTCTTCTGGTTCAAAAGAATCTGCCTCTGGAGAGTTCAGCTTGATTATCCAAAATTCTGTCATATTTATTTTAAAGTTGTTCAATCAATTAAGAAGTTCTTCAAATATAAATGAACAGCTAGTTAATATCAAACCAAAAATATAGCACTACTTAAACATCCAAAGCTAAAATCTACAGCAATAAATATCAAAACGGGTGCAAAAACTTAATTAGTCTTTGCCCCATTTTTCATTCATATCAGAATATCCATTCTTCTATAATTATTCATTCATAGGCCAAACCCAGTTACCTTCTACATTCAAATAGCCTACTTTATTCTCTTGTTCTACTCTAAATAAGCCATTTCCTGCATAAGCAATATATTCATATTCTGGTTTTATAATTACCTTACCATCTACATCCACAACCCCCTTCCAATCGTTGACCATTACCTTAGCATAATTATTTTGGTAAGCATCGATTTTGTTATACTTAGGGATCATTGCAACTACTCCTTTCTCATTAATAACGCCCCATTTTCCAGCTGACTTAACAGGAGCTGCGCCATTACTAAAAGGATATGCTTTTTGGAAATTAGTGGCTGTATGGCGTTTCAAATCCTCATGGATAAAGAAGTAATTAGAATAGTCTTGTCTGACTAAAGCCAAACTTTCGCCAATGTTTGTAATTCTATTCACTTTAGGGTTGATAATATAATTACCTAGGGTGTCTACAATACCTGATTTATTGTAACTTCTATAAACAACTGCACGACCATCTTCAAAATCAATAACCTTACTATAAATAGGTTGAATAACCATCTCCCCTTTTATGTTGATAAAGCCCCAACCTTTGTTAGTTCTATATTTTGCACGGCCATCATGAAAATCACCTAGCTGTCTATACTGGATCTTGCCAATCAATGCACCTGTAGTATCAATAAATCCTAAATCAGAGTTCTTTTTGATTAGGCTATTCCCGCCCATAGCTTGTCTACGAACAACAGCATGACCTTCACTAAAGTCCTTGATCAAAGCAAACAAATGCTTAGTTAACAATTTTCCTTCTTTGTTTAGAATACCATACTTCTTACCTATCTTAACTTTTGCCAAACCATATTCATTGAATGCATCTATTTTTTTGTATGCTTTCTTTGCTTTTAGAATAACCTCACCACTAGCAGATAACAATCCCCAACCTTTCTTAAACACTTTAAAACGAGCTATTCCTTCTTCAAAATCAGTCAATTGCTGGTATTTACCTTTGAACAATACATTCCCATTAGGATCAATATAGCCCATATGTGCTGAAGAAATTCTAGCCCAAGCCTTTCCTTCACTAAAGTCTCCTGCTCTTGCATATTTAGGCTTTATCACTATACTACCTTCTTTGTTGATATAGCCCCAACGACCTTTGACACTTACAGCAGCCAAGCCCTCACAAAAATCATGAACAGCTCTATATTCACAAGGAATTACTTCTACTCCCTCTGCATTCACAAAGCCCCAACGGTTGCTTCGTTTTACAGCCATCATACCTTCTTTAAAGCCTTTAACACGCTCATATTTTGGAGCTACAACTACTCTAGCATTAGAATCAATACAACCGTATTTTTGATCATGCTGAGTTATAAAAAATAGATTCTTCTCTGAGTTCTTCAAAAAATTCATGTCATCATACTGTATAGGCAAGATCTCGTCTCCAGAATCATCGATCAAGCCCCACTGATTTTTTTGTTGAACCATTGCACGATCATTCGAAAAATTATCTACATAATCATATTTGCAATCAACAACAATGACACCATTGGTATCTACAAAACCCCATTTTGCCTCATTTACATAAAGTACTCCTTTGTCTACCAGCAACGCTTCATCTCTAGGGTTATTTAAACCATCAAAAGTATATCCACTCATCAAACTGCCTAAGTAACGCCCCGATTTCCCAACATGTCGCTTCATTTCACCTGTGCTATTTGAGGTTAATGTTCCTTTTTGTGTTAACCGAGCTTTCCCTTCTTTAAAATCGCCTATAAACGCACAACTACGCATTAACACCTTACCATTTTTGGCAATTAAACCATGCTTGCCCCCTACAAATACACAACGTGCAATTGGTAGGCTATCCCCACGAAAGTCATTTAATCTAATATCTGTAAACTCCATGCGAGTCACTGGCAATCCTCTAGAATTATTAATAATTCCATAAATTTTGTTCACTTTGATCTCTAACCCATCCAAACTAAATACACCTCCAATTTTAGGCTTCACTATTTCGGCAATCGAAAAACCTAAATCTCTACAATTATTATAACTATCATATTGAGCAGGTATTTTAACTCGTCTTGTAGCTATATTTCGAATACCCCATTTGCGAGTTTTAAAATCCATGAACCATTCTAAACTATCATTAATGGTACTAGGTGGCAAAAGCTGATTCCCTCCTCCTCCCAATAAATTGGGCATTCTTACCTCAAGTCTATTTTTAGCCTTTAGGGATCTAAATTTATTGTACTTAGTATGTGTTTCTAGCTCACCATTTGTTCCAAAGAACATCATCTGAAGCCCTCCATTAGGCGTCTGGTAACGAATATTATTCATTGTTAGTGGCAAAGGCTCACCATATTCAATATCCAAAACTACCAATCCATTTTTGTCCATAACACCATACTGTCCTTCTTTTTGCACCAAGGCAACTGTAGAGTCTAATTCTCCTATCTCTGCATATTCAAACCCTGCTATTTCTTTTCCATTCATATCAAATATCCCCCACAAACCATCTAACTGAATACGGAAACTTTGTGCTGTATAGGGTAAAATAGTTTCATAGCGAGCCTTGAAAACAATATTTCCTTTTTGATCATATAGACCAACTTTCCCATCAGTACCAGAAAAAAGGATATACTGGTCATTAAATGCAAACAAGTCATGAAAGCCATTTGCAACAATCTTATTTTCAGCAATAGAAAACAAACAACTTTCACCTCGCTTATGCAAATAAATAAATTGATCTCCAATGAATCTATAACTCTCCCAAACTGTCTCCAATAGGCAATCTCCTTTGGGAGTAAAAATTCCCCATTTTTTAGATTTTTGGCCTATTATAATAGATGGATAAAAACGAAGACGATCATAGCTAATAGACATCAACTCTTTACCTGTATTATCAAAAACGCCTTTAAGTGCATTGGTGTCTTGAACTACTAAATAAGGTAGGTTTCGTAAATCTATTTTTTCATATTTTGCAGGTAAAACTACACCTCTCCCTATATGTGCCAATCCTTTCCCTTCCAATGTTTCAAACGTTAAGTAGCCATTATTCAAAACCTCTACCTTTCCAGAAGACTGCTCTAACACTACTCTTCCACCTTCTCCAACTACTTTCCATGTGTTCTCTAGTTTTATGGAGAAAAACCCTTTGCCTAAATGTTCTAGCAATTGATATTTACAAGGCAATTTTTCTTGGCCATACTGATCTATAGCACCCAATAGATCACCTTTTTGTACAATAGAAATACCTGATTCATCAAACATTCCTACTCGCTCATACATTGGTTTTACAACTAGTTGACCAACACTATCTATAAGTCCCCATTTCCCTTCTATTTTGACAGGGTACAAAGCTTTTTGGGCATCCATTTGTTGCAAAAAGAAACAACATCCTATTATCAATATAATGCGTAACATAGGCTCAAGAGTTAAGAAAAGGTATAGTATGATAAGATTTATACTAGTCTATTGCCAAGAGAGTTATTGGTTATCACCACTCACCACAAAAAAATGGAGGATTAAGCCTTTTGCTTATCCTCCACCGAACCTTATATATAAAACCTTATCTTATCCTAGTTTGTCAATTACATCTCTAAGATCTTCTACAGATTTGATAGTTATATCTGATGTTTTAAGTTGGAAGTCATATTCTTTATTTTCCACTTTTTCTAGATCTAAAGCTGCAAAGTCTTTAGATGAGAATACAGCTATTTTACTGTTAGGCAACACTGCAACTAAAGTATTTTCGTCATTAGGGCTAAATCTAAAACTCATTGTTCTAGAAGTACCTAACCGTAAGATGCCACGTCTACTCTTAGTTACTAAATATACAGTCATACGATTAACATCTTCTACTACTTCTGCATCTCCCTCATAAGAAAAGTTAGCATAGCAAAGGATATTTCCACGGCCTGTCCATTTATCACAATTGAATATCCCAAAGCCACTCACCATAAGACTTCTAAGCAATTTTGCTTCGTTTCCTAGGCGTTCACGTTCACCTTGTTGAAGTTTAGCAATTTTTTGATACTCAGCCATTTTAGATTCAAAACTGGCTAGAGCTTTTTTCATATCCTTTCCTTGTAATACTGGGCGTACATTTGTAGCAAAACGTTTGTCATCTTTACCTAGTTTATTCAAGACTAATTTAAAATCTCCTGAAGCGTCTTTATTCAAAGTGATTTTATCCCAATCTACTTTAAAAATCCAATCATTTTTTTCTGGATTATCTTCATTTTTAGTTCCAATATATTCCCATACAATTCCTTTAAAGGGTTTCAATTCAGGAAACTTAGAGTAATTAACATCCAAATCAAAAACAAAATTTTTGGTCTGATCGCTTGTCACTGGGCGAATAGGTCTATTCGGCAATTCTTTATCTAGCTTAGCTAAACCTTCTTTGCGAGCAGTATTAACTTGTGGTACTAATTGACCTCCTTCTGAAGAAATAAGGGTTTTCCAATGGCAATCTTTTTCTCCTAATTCGAAGAAATCAAAATCAGCACCTTCATTATAAGAAGCTAAATCTATACTAATGTTTTTCTCTTCTTTTACAAACACCTCTTGTCCATCTTGTTTTCCTCTGATCTCAAACATACCAGCAGTTTCCATATATTCACCAGTTTCTGGGTTGACCATAGGAATACCACTTGCGATTACATCGGCAGCATCATGAAACTCTCGGTAAGAGATTTCGACTTCTCCAGTCACTGGATTCCCATCTTTATCTACAAAAGCTTGAGCAGGAATTTTGATGACTGTTCCTGTTTCTATTTTGATAGTCATACCTTCATCTACAGGCACTTTATATTTTTGGAAAGGTACGTTTACGCCTTGAATTGGAGGACGTACAGCGAGTAAAGAAGATGACTCTTCTTGCTCTTCTTGAGGTATTTCTTCTTTGGCAGTATCCTCACTAGGAATATTGGCAGGGTTGCATTGTGTGAATAGGAATAATGTACTTGTAAGTAATAGAGATAATATGCCTAATGAATTTTTTCGTATGCTCATAATCTTTCTTTTTTACTGGGTTAGTATTTTTTGTTTACATAAGCTTATTGCCCCAATTCAGAAAGGTTACCAGTTTCAAGTATTTTTTTTTATTTTTTGTTGTATACAGAGTATTTACTAATTAATATAGCTACACTAATTGCCATGTACATTTGCCCTAAAATAGTTAGAAAAAGCGCTACTGATCGACCTTGCGCTGTAGCTGGAGTCATATCTCCATAACCTAAAGAGGACATGGTTACAAAACTAAAATAAGTTAAGGTATCTACTTGTGCTTCCATTCCGTCAGGCATTCCAAAGGAGCCCGGATAAAGATATTCTATCAATCTACACCAAAATCCTCCAATAGTTCCCATGAGCAAATAACCTACTATTGCACCTAATATTATATTAAAAGAAATTCTGTGTTGGCTTATTCTAATAAACACCATAATAGAGATGTAGGTAAAAAACACGATTAGCCCTCCCATTCGCAGTATAAATATGGCTGTATAAGGCAAGAATGGATAAATTGGTAAATTGGCTAAAAAACAGATTCCGCCAAAAGCAAGGCCTAATCTAAAATGTCGTTTATTCACAGCTGCAGATATGATTCCTGTAGCCATTGATGCCAACAAAAAGGAATATATACTTACATCTTTGGCAAGATCATGCTCTATAAATGAGGGAATAAATAATAGTAACCCCAAGGCTATTAAAAACCACAAAAAGTCATTTTCTATATTAAAATAGATATCTTGTTTAGCTCTTTTATTCATTCTTTATAAAAATTTTCTATCTAAAAGCCTGATTACTGATATATCTATGGGTACAAAAAAATCGAATCTTATTAAACTTAAATTTAGCTATTTTGCTCTAGCTTTTGCAATTATAGCTCTTATTCTAGCGATATCCAATCCTCCACTTGAAGTCCCTGACACAAAAGAAAAAGGAGTACTAAATAAAGTACTAGATTGGATTAACCCTCCTCCTATTATTTCAAAACAAGACATCAGTCAAAACACCTTTTTAATAAGACTATCCTATGTATTAGGTGCTCTAGCCTTAGGTCTTGGCATCTATTCTATCAAAAAGAAAGAGTCTCTATATGTAGCAGGTACTGCAATTACTTTTGCATCAATATCTCTGCTTATGCATTTTTTCTCGAGCGTAGCCCTTACTTTAGGGGGGCTTCTGCTAATCTTCCTAATTTTAGGCCTCCTAGTGGAGTTTTTTTTAAAATCTTAAATCATGCAACTCTCCCATATCTTAAATAATCATTATATCCACCCTATATTGGGGCATTCCTTAAGCTCTGAAAATTGTCTAAAATTAGATTTTTCGGTTAAGAATAAGGTTTTAGAACAGCTCGATTGCTCTAATCCATCCGAATTTAATAACTATATTCAAAATCTATTAACTCTAGCCCACAAAAGTTATGGAATTGGAGGTTATAATGAGCATAGAGTTATTTACCAAGATAAAAACCTCTTTAATTCGACAAATATTGAGGAACGTTGTATTCATTTGGGTATAGATATTTGGGTAGCTGCTCAAACAGCGATTTATGCCCCTTTGGAAGGAAAGATTCACAGCTTTCAGGATAACAAAGGGCATGGCAATTATGGGCCTACTATTATTTTGAAGCACCAATTAGATGATTTCACCTTCTTTTCCCTTTATGGACACCTTAGTAAAAAATCTTTAGAACCTTGTATTCAAAACAAAATTATAAGACAAGGAGAGGATTTTGCTAATATTGGTGACTACCCTGAGAATGGTAATTGGGCGCCTCATCTACATTTTCAACTTATCTTGGATATGCAGGGTCTTGAGGGAGATTATCCTGGTGTGTGCAGCCTAAAAGATAGAGAAACTATGCTTCAAAACTGCCCTAATCCTCAATTGTTGCTAGCCTAGCCCCAGTCTCTTTGATAATTGGTATAATAACCACAATGATCGCAGTGAACCTCATAGTATTCTGTACCACCTCCAACACTCCCACAACCATCATTGCCAACTTCTTGTACTTTTCCTTGAGCACAGTAACCACACAAAAAATTGGTATCTCGTGTTTTTTTATGTGCTGGTAATTGTTGGGTTTTGTGTAGGTTTATTTCCCAGCGCAATCCAAACTTTTTGCCTACACTAGATAATATTTCTGGTTTTGATGGTTGCTTATTGCTCATATATTCTAGAGGTTTTTATATCTTTATTAAATCTGGCTCATCAAAGGGCATCTAGGAATTCATTGTTATTGAAAACTTCGGAAAAGTATAAAAGTAGTAGATAATAGTTAATTTGTGAGTTTAAAAACCAGAAAATGATGTTTAAAGAGTACATAGAAGCCTTGCAAGAAACTCAGTCTGACCCACGGACAAAAAAACACTA
>JAAEPD010000481.1 GCA_024222455.1 Aureispira sp. | reverse complement strand
GCAGAAGCTTCTCGGTTTTATAACAAGGTGTTAGATCTAGATGCTGATAACGAATTGGCCATGAATGCTATAGCTTCTATAAAAGGTTGAAATAATAGAAATTCTCCTTGCAATTGGTTAGGGTATTGGACGTTGAATTTAGCTCCCTTTTTTTAGTTTTTGTTCTATCGCCAAGAAACGTTGCCATTGTTCATGAGTGATAGAACTATCTCGTTTTACAGCTCGATCTGGAAATAATTTGAGTAGTTGTTTGTAGTAGTCATGAACTTCTGACCAGTTTTGCATGAATTCGCCCAAAAGGATAATAAAATAGGTGAGTTTATAAATACTGGGGTCTTTTTTGAGCGCCGTTTTACAGAGCTGATAAGCCTCTTCATAGTTCTTGTCTATTTCAGCATAAAACTCTCCTAAGTTGAACAGCATTAAATAATTGTTTTTATCATATCCTAATCCTTTTAGGTAAGTGGCTCTTGCTTGTTCATAATCATGTGCTTGAGTCCAGTAATAGTTGGCTAAACTATTCCAACTTAGGCTGTAATGAGGATCTAATGTAATAGCTTCTTCTAATAGACTTTTACCTTTCAATACAATATCCTGATCATTCATATAAATGCTTGCCATACCTAGATTTTGAATATAAACTATATCCTTGGGATCAAGTTTATAGGCTTCCAAGAAACATTCATATGCTTTAGGATTGTCATCTAAATGATCCATATACAAGTTGCCCAAATTACAATAAGCTAACGCATTTTTAGGTTCCAAACTGATGATTTGTTCATAGTATTGGATAGCTGCATTATTTTCGTTGAGTTCACTTAGTAGGTAGGCTAAATCGAATAGAACTTCAGTATCTTTAGGGTTGCCAATATGGGCTACATAGTAGTATTCTTTTGCTTTAGGTAGCATCGATTTCATGCGATTATCTAGGATATAGGCAATATTATGGTAGCGTTTGGAGTAAAACCTGTTTTTTAGAATAAATTGTTCGTAATCAGGTCGTATATTTTCAAATTTTGCTACCAATTGCTGAACTTGTATAGAATAGCGATGCAGTCGAGGAAGTTGGTGAAATATATCAAAACCTTCAGTCCATTTTTGATAATTTTTTTCGCCAAAAGACTTGATAATAAGTTGTATAACTTGCTGTTGAAGTGCCTTGTCTTCACAAAAGAAACTAACTAGAATGAGCTCTCTACGCACCATGCCTGTGACTCTAGGGTTGTTTTTGAGTAGCTCTAATCCCAACATGATATTGACCTCATCTTCGCTTAAAAGTAGGCGAGATAGGCTGTTGAGTTCTTCTAAGCTAAGTCGTTTGGCCATAGAGGTTAGAAATATGTTTTGACTGTTAGTTTATAATGAATGATCAAAAAAACGTAAGTACTAGATTGTATTTAAAATAAAAAAGGCGTCATGTTTGTGACGCCTTTTTTTATGATTTACTGTTTTATCAGTTGCTTGGTTGTATAAGCTTCTGCATTGCTTATTCGTAGTAAATATTGGCCACTTGCCAGTTCACTCAAATCTAGTTGATGCTGAGTTGCTTGTTGTACGCTCTCTGTTTTCAGTTGTTGTCCTTGTAGGTTGAACACTTCTAGTGTATAGTCATCTTGCTTTCCTAATTTGACATTGACTAAGTCATGACTAGGTGTAGGATAAATATTGATGTCTAAGTTTTTGTTTTGGATTTTGTCTGTGCTGCTGTATACTGTTATGTTCCTTCTAAGGTATACTTTGTTTAGTGTTACTTGAACAAAATCTCTTTTCCCATCGTTATCCATGTCACCAAAAGAGAATTGACGATTGTTCGTATTTAAGCTTAGATTAAAAGGGTCATTCTGTGCAGCCCCAAAACTTGCAGATGTTGCAGAGCCTGTATTAGGATGGTAAACTACTTTATTGTTAGTTACATCAGCATAGAAAAAATCTTGATCACCATCTCTATCTATATCAATAAATTGAAAATTACCCTTATCAAGAGGAAGGTTAAAAGGACTAGTGACAGGTGCAGCAAAACTAGGGGCATTGGCTGTTCCTGTATTTTGATAATAAAGAATAGGAAATGCATATGCATAAGAATCATATGTTTCTGCTAATATATCAAAATCACCGTCACCATCTAAATCTACAAAATCTATATTATGTACTACGGAATTTGCAGGTGTTGTTAAGCTAAATGGGTTAGTTGCTAAGACATTAAAGTTAGGAGCAGTAGGAGTTCCTTTGTTTTCATAATACATGAAACTTCCTCCAGTACCTGTATATCCATTAAAAGCATAAAACATAAAATCAAAATCACCATCATTATCTAAATCTACAAAAGGTGAATAGCTATAGGAAGATTGGTTAGGTAAAGGAGTGTAACTGAAGTTAAAAGGATTAGTTTGAAGTGTCCCAAAAGAAACATTACTTCCAGATGTAGTATTGGGTATATACCTTAGAACAGATCCCCTGTCAAAATAAATAATATCTTGATCGCCATCATTATCCATATCTACAAATTCAGGTCTATTAACATTTTGTAGTATAGGTTGAGTTACGCTATAAGGATCGGGTGTATTTAGACTGCTGAAGTTTTGAGCATGAACATTTCCTTGCAATAATAAAGCAGCAGCAGATCCCAAAGCTAGTTTCTTAACTTTACCAGTAGAAAAGTAATTAAATAACTTGTAATAGATTCTTTTAACCTTTTTGATTAAAGATGGAGTTGCCTTTGTAGAACTTTTGACCAACAATTTATTGAGTTGGGTTTGAAGTTTTGAAAGGTCTTTTACAATTTGTTTTTCTTGCATCATATTGTGTTTTTATTGAAGAATTAAGTAAGGAGTAAGTATAGAGGTTGTTTTAAGTTTTTTTTTGTGTTCTGTATGATGAATTTAAGGCAAGATAAGAATATTAAAGTATTGTAAATAGATTTTGCTCAAAAAATTAAGCTTATGTTAAGCTTAAGATCATCTTAAAGTCAAAAAATTAAGCTGAATGTTTTTTATTGGGAATAAAATCAGTATTTTTAAGACAAGTATATAATATATAAAGATTTTTATTTAAGTTGAAGGTTACAACCTTAACTAAATGCTCGTTCTTCTAAAAGAAGAACGTCTCAAGTATAGAATAAATAGAACTATTCCTAGTAGAACAGTAGAAGTTCAAACAGAATATTAAAAACTACCAAACTACCAAAGACTATGGACCTCAAATATTTACAATCCCCCTTATTGTATGGACTCTTTATGTCCATTTTGTTTATGACATTTCCTCTAGATCAAGCTACTGCACAATTTGCTTTAAAATGGGTTCGTCGAGAATATCAGCAGGGAACACCACCAAGTCCCTTAGTGACAATGGGGGGAGAAGATGTTCAAGAAACAGAAGGGATAGGTATAGATACTGCAGGTAATGTTTATAGTATAGTTTCTAATGAGGAATTAGTTTGTACTAGACGAAATATTGGAAAAGGTTTTTCAAGTGGGTTTTCATCGTTTTTTTCTATTGGTTTCCCAAGTATAAGTTTCCCTTCTTTTAGTTATAGATGCAATGAATTTACTATGATTTATTTATATAAACATAATAAGGATGGGGATTTTATATGGAAGACAAAAATGGATGCAAGAAGGGGCTCATCTATCTCTGGTAAGCGAAATTTGAAACCAGCTCGTAATGTAGCTATAGGTTCGGATGGGATTTATATAGGAGGCCATATAACTGCAGGCTCTGGAGATCTACCTAATCAGTTCTTTTTTTATAATTCAGTTATTGCAGGTGCAAGTTCTTTAACCTCATCTTGGACAGGAATAGGAAGTTATACGGGTAAGATGTTTGTAGCTAAATATGATTTTAATGGGAAGTATGTACACGCCACATTGATTACTGCACAAGGAAGAGGAGGGGCTACATTGAATGATATAGCTGTAGATGATAATGATCAAGTGTTTATAACAGGAACATATTATAGAGACACTATAAATTTTTGTCCTGTAAAAGTAGGAAGTGGAGCAGGAACAGGTTGTACAGGTAGTGCTCGAATTATGAAGCCAGTTTGTTTAGATAACTCTAGTCGAAATGGATTTGTAGCAAGTTATGATGGTTCAAATGGAAATTTAAATTGGGCTGTTGGGATAGATGCTGAATATGAGATTGATTTATATGGAATAACGGCAGATGTAGGAGCAGCATATGTAGTTGGATCTTATAAAGGAGATTTAAGTGATGAAGGGTTTATTACTGCAAATACTTCTGGAAATGGTCGAGATTCTTGCAAGAGTACTGCTGCTGGGTCCCAGATACTTTTGACATCAGATGTAGATTCTGTAGGAGGAACTCTACATACAAAGGACTTGATCTTACTAAAATTAAGTAAGGTTAATG
>JAAEPD010000480.1 GCA_024222455.1 Aureispira sp. | reverse complement strand
TTATAAATAGAAAAATTCCAATTCGATTCAAACTTCTTTTTTACCTTTTCAATTTCCCCTGTTTCAAAATTCTTCACTTCTTTATATTTTTTGTTTTCTAGTGTTATACCTATATCCATTCTATGGTAACTTGGTATTCGCGATCCATTTCTATCAGAATAGAGGTTCACAGTTTGATTGTCTATTTGATATTTTCCTGTTGGAAAAGTTACAGCATTTCCAGTGTAATATACAAAAGTTGAAGAAACCTTAACTCTTTCACTTAGCTCATACATTCCAACAATAGTGGTCGTTGCACAACCCTCTAATTTTCAAAAAAAAGAGTTTTCCTATTGATTTTAAAGGCTGTTTGTTTTTTACCCCTCTAAATCAATGTCATTTTTTTAAGACGTTATATCGCATAAAAAAGGATAATATTAAGTCATTAATTATTCTTAAAACACCCTCTTGGATTAGAGTCTTACTCTCTGCTAATTTTTTAGTGAATTTTAGGTATTTCTTTAGGTTGTATGCTATTGCAGACATAAACATTACCTTTTGGGCTTGTTTTATGCCTTTAGTAAACACTTTCCTAAGCCCCATAAATTGTGTGAGCGTCCCAAATACAGGCTCTACAGTACTGCTTCGCTTTATTTTCATATGTCTCCCTATAGGGCTTTTAACTCTTGCTATTGCTCTATCGTACTCTGGCTTATAGTAGGTTATAGAAAACCGCTTTTCCTTACTCTTTTTTAGACAGATAGCTTTTATCGGACAGCCTTTACAAATATGTTTGGAGGCACGATACTCCTTCTTCTTTGTATGGTTCTTGGTTTCATAGTACGTTTTACCATAGGGTATCGTCTTACCTTGAGGACAAAGCCAGGAATCTGTCTCGGAAACATAACTAAACCCTTCTGGACCACCCTTATATGTCCCATGTGCCGGTATATAACTATTAAGCCCTTCTTGTTCTAAAAAAGCATAATTATCTCCACTACTATAACCCGTGTCTGCTAATAAATTACGCCATATTAAATGTTCTTTTCTTAGGCGATTTTGTACGCGTTTTGTTATCTGTACTAAGCTTTGGCTATCTTTCTTATTGGCAAAATCTGCAAATATATCGGTAATCACATGACTAGAGCTATCTACAGTGAGTTGTGAGGCATAGTTAAGTTTTCTTGTTTTACCTGGTTTTACACTTATCCTAGCATCTGGGTCTGAGGGACTATAGTGCGTGTGATTACTTGTATATTTTGCCTTTTTATGTTTCGCTCCGGGACGCCCATCTTGTTCTTTTGACCATTTCTTATTCCGACTTACTATCCCTTTTAACTGATGTTTATTGCCAGTAATTACTTGATCTTCTTTAGTGGCTTTGTTTACTTTACGATCTTCTCTACTAAAATGACGGACTTTTCGTAAATAGGCTTCTAGGTCCTCTTCTGGAACTTTAAGTTCTAAACTTTCCATACTCGCATTGGCTTTTATTGGTGCAGCATCTATTACCTGAGTATGACCACTTACCATCCCCTTGTTTACACACATAGAAAATACCTTACTAAAAACTTCTTCAAATACTCCTTCTTCAAAAAGTTGACGAGTCCTACTAATTGTACTGTGCCAAGGTAATGATTGGTCGATTTCATAATCCAAAAAATATAGAATATCCAAACGCATCGAACTGTGTTGGATAATATGTCTATCACTGATTATATTCTCTAAATACCCTACTAAACAAAGTTTGAAAAACACAACAGGATCAATACTCTTTTGTCCGCTTACTCCATAATAATTCCTTGTCTCTGCATAGAGAAAATCTAAGTCCAAAACTTCCTTTAATTGCCTGTAAAAATTGTGAGGTGGTATATGTTCACTTAATTGAAAACTAGTAAACAGCTGCTCTTGATAATATTTCTTTCCTTGCATATCCCAAGGTAATCATTACTCTCAAACATATCCACCGTTTTTCATACCTTTATCAACAACAATTGTGCAACAGGCACAAGCTGTATATTGCATTTTGGTTGCGTGCAGTTTTAACTTCTTGACAATTTTGTAAGTTAGTGCCATTCATTTTGTAGGTGGTTACTTAAAGGTTTTGCAAGTTGCATCCTTGCTTCTGTTAGTTAGCTCCTCTCCTACTTAATTGTTAACTGCTGTGTGGTACATCTACAAAATTTCATTACTTTGATGCTATTAAACAACTGTTAAAACGCAACATACAGCTGTCGTTAGCAGGCATTAATCAATTATGAAAAACATACTTTAAACAAAAACAGTTGGTAACAAGCTGTTATATTGCATTTTGGTTGCGAGCAGTTTTACCTTTTTGACAATTTTGTCTGTTAGTGCCATTCATTTTGTAGGTGGTTATCTAAAACTTTTGCAAGTTGCATCCTTGCTTCTGTTAATTAGCTTTTCTCCTACTTAATTGTTAAATGCAGTGTGTTAGATCTACAAAATTTCATTACTTTGGTG
>JAAEPD010000479.1 GCA_024222455.1 Aureispira sp. | reverse complement strand
TTCACACCTTTTTGTTGACGCTTTAACTGGAGTATTTGAGATTGCAGGATAATCTGGCAGCGGACTTTTAGACCAAAAACCTAGATGCTGATTGGACATACCGTTAGATCAATCAGCTCAGTGACCACGCTGGTATATTTATTCTCAGAGACGCTTGTCCTTAAACACTACCTTCATAAAACCTCAGACTCAGACATTAACTTATTAGCCGTGTTTTGATTTTGATACTTCTAAAGTCTCAACACATCCTTAAGAAGCAATAAAACTATTGGAAAAATTTGGGACGAAGGAGCAAAGGTCAACTGTTTTTATTCATTTTTTAGCGTGTTGTTATGTAGATTTTTTCACTAGTTTATATTGTTCTATAGTACCAAAAATAAAGCAAACACCTACATAAAGCCATACAGAGCTTGCTACTATCTCCCAGATATCATAACCATTAGGTGTAATCAGTATGGGTATCGCGAGCAAAGCACGAAAAGTACAAAGAAATGAGATAGTCATTAAAGCAGGTTTAAGTAGAGGAACTTTTCGAATAAATCCTGCAGCTGAAAAAGCAAAGACAGTACAAGCAAGCATTAGACTCGCTACTAATATAGTACCTAAGGGTGCAAGTAAAGTTCCTTCTCGAGATGAGTTTATAATCTGCTGTGGTGC
>JAAEPD010000478.1 GCA_024222455.1 Aureispira sp. | reverse complement strand
TTCAACAAGTGGAAATGTTACTGATGAAGTAATCAAAGCATATATAGAGAATCACAACGATTCTAAGCAAAGTGATAACTCGAATAATATTTCTTTAGAATAGTCAGGGGACTTATAGTCCTAATTTTTAACCTACCAGAATTCAGCTGGTAGTATTTCAGTTCTGATAATTTACTAAATCTAGATGATTTAGAAAGGACAATAAAGCAGTTTAATGCTCAACTAGAGAGCAATAGTATAGGTTTGCATAGTGGTGTTACAGTCGATTTTAGTCAAGCAGGGGTGTTGGGGCATTTTATGCAGAGCTGCCAAACCATACGAGAGGCCAATGCCTTAGGAGCCACTTTCTTTTCGTTGAATAATCCATATTTGGAGATAACAATGGAAGAAACTCCTGAATATACTTATTGTAGGTATACACCCAAAACACCATTTTGTGAGGAGTATCCTACTATTGCTGCAGAGTTAACAAAAGGTATGATGACCAATGCTTATACCAATAATGAAAAGTTAGCCGGGGCTGCTATTCCTTTGGAAGAAGTTAGTTTTACCTTTGAGGAGCCTAAGGATACTTATTTCTACAATAAAATATTTAGGGTGAAACCTAAATTTAATCAATTAGAGAATTGTATTGTGTTTTCTACACATTGGCTCAACCAAACAACAGTTAGTTACAACCAAGAGTTGTATACAGTTTTGTACAATTATATACAACAACATTATAAGCTACCTCAAGAGTTGCTTAGTCAAAAAGTTAAACAATTTATCTTGGGAGAAATAGATCTTATGCATCAAATAGAAATAGAAGATGTGGCTAAGAAATTTATGATGAGTGTGCGTAGTTTGCAACGTAAGCTTAAAGAAGAAGAAACTAGCTTCAATCAGTTGTATGAGCAGTGCCGAAAGGATTTAGCTGTGTTACTCCTCAAAAAGCCTGAATTGCCCATATCCGATATTGCTTATCATCTGAATTATTCTTCTAATGCTGCTTTTACTAAAGCTTTTAAACGTTGGGAAAGTATCAGTCCTGAGCAGTATAGGAAGGCTTTAGTTAAATAGTCGCTAAAAACTCCTTAGATTGTAGATTAATTCCCCTAGCCCCCTTTACAAGAGGGATTTTAGTATATCTAAATATTGTGTAGATCAATTCTCTCTTTTAAAGGGAGTTAGAGGGATTAACCACATCTAGTATTTAAATCAATGTTAGGAAATAACCCAATACAGCACCACCTGCTATAATCCACATAGGACTCAACTTTTTTATACCAAAAGTTAGAAGCACACTAATGGTTGCTATGAGTATAGTTTTCCAATCGGTCAATGACGTAATGCTCATATCTATCAATACAGCGATCATTAAGGCAACTGCTGCAACATTGACAGAATCTAGAAAATAGCCTAAAACAATAGATTTACGCATTTTAGGCACTAAAGGATTGAGTATTAATACAAACAAAAAAGAGGGGAGAAAGATACCTAAGGTAGCAGCTATTGCACCCCAAAATCCAGCCAATTGGTAACCCACAAAGGTAGAAGTCGAAAGTACTGGACCTGGTGTGAATTGTCCTACCGCAATAGCATCTATCAATTCTTGACGAGTCAACCAACCTGCTCCAACCAATTCACTATCGAGGTAAGCAAATAATACATAGCCACTTCCATATAAAATAGCACCCACTTTTAGAAAGGTCAGGAATACACCTGTTGCAGTAACCTTAGTTCCTATAAGAGATGGGATTTGAAAGAGAAGAAAAGGAGCTATAGATTTAGGTAACTGGGGTTGAGGTTTACTTTTGATATAGAAATATATAGTACCCAAAAGGCCCCCTCCTAAGAGTGCTAAAATTTCATTAACACCATTAAAACAAGCTATTAAAACTAGAATGCCTAGGATAGCCAATTCCCAACCTTTGAGCGCTTTTTTGCCAAGCTTGAGGATAGCAGCAGCAATAATAGCTAAGACAGCAGGTTTGATACCATAAATAAAGGGTAAAACTTCGGGTAATTGCCCATACTGTACATAAAGCCAAGCTAAAATACCTGTAATAACTACTGCTGGAAATATAAAACAAGCTCCTGCTACAAAAAGCCCTAAAGTACCTGCTCGTTCATGCCCACAATGCATAGTCATTTCGGTGGAGTTGGGACCAGGTATGAGATTGGTAGCGCCCATTAGGTCTAGGAAGTGTTGTTGAGTCATCCATTTTCTTTTTTGGATAATCTCTTTTTCCATCATCGCAATATGGGCAGCTGGACCACCAAATGCAAAGCACCCTAGCTTAAAAAATACACTGGCGACTTCTCGTAGGTTACCTTTTTTAGGCATTGTTGAAGAGTTGTTGATAATTAGCTTTTGTGAGTTCCCACAGTTTGACAGGCTGCTCAAAATTGATTGATCCTGGTATAGTGATATATTCTTTTAGGAATGTAAACCCTACTTTCTCCAAAGTTCTGTTGGGTGCAGGGTTTAGGGCATAAGGCTGGCAATATAAGGTTTGGAGTTGAAGGTCTTCAAAAAAGCCTTGGATAGATAGCTTCAAAAACTGTTTACCTAAGCCATTTTTGCGATGCTCTGGAGTCCAAATATGCAGATGCATATAGGCTGATTCTCCATATTGTGTAGGATTGGTGTTGCTATGCCCAATGGGCTGACCATCTAGCTCCCAGATTAGGCAATAGGCTTGTCTTTTTTCTATAGGTAATGCTAATTGTCCTGTTAGTGCTCGGCTAAAGTCTTCGGCAGAGGGTCTTTTGTTGAGATCTACTCCCATTGCTTGCATATGGTCAGAGGGAGAGTTGACCCAATAATTGGCAATTAGAGGAATATCTTCTTGTTTTAGAGGGCGTACTGATATAGATGAATTCATAGCTGTTTAGTCATTTTATAATCTTCTACTGAAACACCATTTTCATAATGATGTACAAGGTCTTCACTAATAATAAAGCCTTTACTCTGGTAAAATTGGATAGTTGCTTTATTGAGGCGATTGACAATTAAATCTATTTGATTGACTTGGGTTTGTTGGGCCACTTTTTCTACTTCTTGCATTGCCAATTTACCTAGTCCTTTGCCTCTATATGCTTTTAGGATATAAAGTTTGCTCAAAATAAGTGTATTTGCTAAAATATCTATGCCTAAATAACCAACATTTTTATCATTATACACTAAAAGATAGTATTGAAATCCATTGGCTACTTGTTCTTCAATTTTTTGAAGGGTTTGATATTTTTGTAGGAAAAATCGAGTATGTGCATCTGGTAAATAAGGTGCATAATGTTTGGGCAATATTTCCCAAGCTAAGGCTTCTATAGTTTTGAACTCTACAATGGTTGTGGCTCTTTGGATTATCATCTAGATAAGGCAATTTTTCGAGCTTTGGCAGAATCAATTACAGGAATAATCTCAAAGTCAGTGACATCCTCCCAATTGCTAATCCATTCTAGGAGTTTTTCTCTAGATTCAGCTTCCATTACTTGGTAGCAGACTTCTACTTTTTCGTCAATCCAACTGTTGATGTAGTGAACACTTTCAGGCATTAATCTCCCTTTTTTGTCAAACCGATCATAAATTTCCTTGAGTTTGTCTTGATGGAAATGTTCTATAATCATATAAGTCTTCATAGTTGGAATGCTTTAGGTGTTATTAAAATTTCCTTGATTTGCCAATGCTTGTTCTATATGGGCTAAATGATGATTGCAGTGCCAAGCATATATACCAATATTCTCTTTTAGACTGAATATCTGGCCATGTTCTGGATGGGTAAATGTCCTATCTAATTTGTCTTTAGTTAGGCTACGGAGGAGGTTTGCCCATTTTTGATGCAAACCAGTGAGCAAGAGTAGGGAGTGTTTAATGTTATTGTCTACACCATCAGATAATTCTGCCCATCTGTCTTCAAAGTAGGGACGGATGTTAGGTTGCTCTTCTGTCAAGGCTAGTTTGAATCGAATTAGGCTGTTCATGTGGCTATCTGCACAATGATGGACCACTTGCTTGATAGTCCAACTATTGGGTCTGTATTTCCAGTTGAGCTCTTCACTAGGGAGTTCTTGGGTGAGGGCTTTTAGCTTTTTAGGAAATTCTTCTATGTCGTTTATCCATTTATGAATACGGGAAGCACTGTAACTTGCTGGTTTTTGGAATTGGCCGATTGGAAATTTAAGCTGTTCAAGGTTTATGGACATAAAGAAGCCTTTTTGTGTTGTTTTAGAATTATTCGACTGTGGAGAAATCCCCCTAGCCCCCTTTATAAGGGGGAATACAGTATGTGTAAATATTGTGTATATAAAATTCCCCCTTATAAAGGGGGCTAGGGGGATTAGCTATGTTTGTTGAACCCACAAATAAATATAACAAAAATGCACTAAAGGCTTCTGGCCTTAACTTTTATTTATCTTTTGTAATACTCATTGCCTTGAGTGTCGATATAACCTGTCTTGCCATTTTTGAGTTCAAAGCGAGCTAAGGTATGATGAAAAGGTTCTAGTTTTTTGTATTTAGGCTTTTTTGTAATTCCATAGTAGCCCCAAAGACCATTCTTCTTTACTTTGAGTAGGTGATTAACTCCTACAACTTCTTTGTAATAATTGATCGTTTTATCAGAGTTTAGAATACCTGTTTTGCATCCTTTTTCTATTAGAATGGTATTGGGATAAAGATCTGTATAATTGCCAGAAAATAGATTAGAGCTATAACTAACTTCTTTGGTTTTATTGGGGAAGTAGATGTTTTTTATACCTTTTTTAGGAATAGAATCAATAGCTACAGCAGGGGTCTCATTATAGGCATCCATAAATGTTTCATCCTCTGTAATGACAAAGTAATTGTCTTGTTCTACAATGCGATAGGTATAGTGAGGAACAGTGCCACAAAGCCCATAGAAATGGGGTTTTTCTATTTTTTTGAATTCATCGTCTAGAATATAACTGTTGTTTTGACTATCTAATACCTGCAGATAGCTACCTGAATGATGTATGAGGTGTACAACATAGTTTAGGTCCTTTATCTTAACTATATCACTGTCTTTTTCAGTGATATAGTAAAGGTTAGTTTCTAGATTTTTATAAACATAATGTCTTGTAAGGAGTTGGACAATTAAGCTATCGTTATTTTGTGCTATGCTTGATGTTGCTAGGTAGCAGATCAATGTTAGAATTAAACTTAGTCTCATGGTTGTGGTGTTGGTGTTTTGATAGACTATCTCTTATAATATTCATTTCCTTTGGTGTCAATATAGCCTGTTTCCCCATTTTTGAGTTCAAATTGAGCTAAAGTGTAATTGAAAGGCTCTAAATTTTTGTATTTAGTCGATTTAGTGATGGTATAATAACCCCAGCCTTTCTTGTTTTTGACTTTGAGTAAGTTGCCTTGAGAGACTACCTCATCATAAAAATCAACTGTTTTATCTGCTTTGACAATACCTGTTTTACCATTTTTTTCGATAAGAATAGTCTTAAAGAAAATAGGTGTGTGATTGTCATAGAAGTCGTTAGAGGTATAGTGAACAACTTTGGTTTTATTGGGGAAGTAGATGTCTGTAATGCCTTCTTTTAGGATAGAATCTATAGCTGGTATTTTATTCTCATTATCATAAAAGGTTTCATCTTCCATAATTACAAAATAATCACCTCTCTCAATGATTTTAAGCTCATAATGAGGGACTGTGCCACAAAGTCCATAAAAGGTAGGTGCATCTACTTTTTGAAAATTATCATTTAGGATGTAGGCATTATTTTTACTGTCAAGTATTTGCAAATAGTCTGCTCCATGGCCATTGAGCCTTCCTACATAGTTGAGGTTTTTTCGTTTGACTATACCATTTTGGGCAATGTGTAGAAGTCCAGTTTCTAGATTTTGGTAAACCTTGTAACCTTTGAAGGTTTGGAATAATAAACTGTCTTTGGTTTGTGCTGAGATGGATGCTGCTAAGTAGCAAATCAATCCTATAATTAAGCTAATTCTCATTGTTGGTTTGTTTAGAAGGTGTTTGGGAAATTGAGAATTAGGAAGAAAGAGATCATCAGTGTATCTTAGGTTGACGAAAACTAAAAGATATGCAGACCAAACATGAACCG
>JAAEPD010000477.1 GCA_024222455.1 Aureispira sp. | reverse complement strand
GGCGCGTTATAGAGAAGGACGGCAAGAAATATTATTGTGGCGCAACAGTAGCTACACTATTTGGGTCTATAAACCTATTAGTGCATACAACATCTAATAAAAAAAGCGATAAGTTTATAGTGGTAGATGCAGATTAGGAGTGCAAAGAATGATAGAACTACTAAACATGGATTGCATGGATTATCTGAAAGAGTGTGATGATAATGCTTTTCAGCTTTGCATAGTTGATCCGCCTTATGGAATAGGCGAGGACGGGGGCAAGTTGAGAACGAAAAAAGATAGACCTAATAGTTATTTGTCAGCTTTAAAACACACAAAAAAAGATTGGGACTTATCAATGCCTAGTATTGAATATTTTAATGAATTAAAACGTGTTAGTAAAAATCAGATTATATGGGGTGCTAATTTTTTCGCCTCTTTAGCAAATCTTGGAAGTAGTTGCTGGGTTATATGGGATAAGAATATCGGAGGGGATCAGGCTGACGGGGAATTGGCATATACTAGCTTTAAAACAGCAATAAGAATTTTCAAAGGACATCCATTTATAGGCACTAATGGCGGCAAATATAGAATCCATCCAACTCAAAAGCCCGTTAAACTCTACGAATGGCTATTAACTAACTACGCCAAAGAAGGCGATAGAATCCTAGATACACATGGCGGCTCAATGAGTAGTGCTATTGCCTGTCATAACCTGAACTATGACATGACTATAATCGAGCTAGACGAGGATTACTTTAAAGCAGGGAAAGAGCGACTAGAGGCGCATCAACAACAATTAAGGTT
>JAAEPD010000476.1 GCA_024222455.1 Aureispira sp. | reverse complement strand
CTTTCTTCTTTATCTTTAATATACTTTTTATAATACATGAGCCTTTCGTTTTTGGTGTCATAACCTAAATTTCGAAAGGCTTTTTCTTTTTTCAAAATAAAATGAGTCATCTCTTTATTTAAGGGATGACTCATGTTTTTTATTATTGTCGAGCAATAGCATTTGTGTGTTCACTTATACTCAATAAGATGTCCAACATAGCAGATGCTCGCTGATAACGATAGAGTGTTCGAGTTTCGTAGAGCAACTCACTTTTCCAAAACCCATGTTCATCCATTATTATATTGCTAGAGCTGTCTTTATACAAGACCAAAAAGTTTAGTAAAGCCATTTTTACACTATCATTCAATAGACTATTAGCCAAAGGCAAACGCTCTGCATCTACATTCAAATCAAAATACTCCTCAAACTGCTGAATATCTACACTAGCTCCTTTCTTAAGCTTATAGTTCTTTTTAGCTTTTAGTGTGAATACATTAAACATCTTTTGCTTAGGCTTCACACGAACTACTGTCAAAGGTGTTTTGTACCTAGAAGAGCTACCACCAGATTGTACAGTGTATGAGTTTTTGCTCACTCCTGCATATACTTGTATATACTTATCCTGATAAGCTCCTTTTATAACAGGAAAATCTCGCATTACAACTTTTAATCCTTTAGGGTATGCAGACTTTTTTAGATGATACTTATCGGCAATCATTCCCAAATACTGATGTTGCTTTTTATTATTAAATTACATCATCAACATAATAGGCGACACCGCTACTAATACACCTCCTAACACTAATCCTGCCATAGCAAGATACAAAACCCAACCTTCCATATATACTTTTTTATATCGTCACATTAACTCAGCACTAATTTATTAAAATTTAGGCAAATTTGTTACATTAGAGTAGCAATGAATCTTTGTTTTCATTGAATATACAATATATCCATCCCTCAATACTCCCAATATGGCTGCCTCAGAAACCTTATTTCTACTTATCAAGTCCATGACTAGGACTGAAAAAGCCTATTTCAAAAAATTTTCGCACAAAGGGAGTACAAACAAAAACAACGATTTTTTTAAGTTGTTTGATGCTATTGATAAACAAAGTAAATACAATGAGCGGCAACTACTCAAAAAATTCAAAACCTCCAAAATTGTAAAACAGTTTTCGGCTACCAAAAATTACCTTTACAACCTTATTCTAGACAGCTTAAAAGGTTATCATCGAAACAACTCTGTAGAGGCTCAATTACACGCCTTATCAGAAGAGATTGATATCCTATACAAAAAAGGACTCTATCAACTTGCATTCAAGAGTTGGTCTAAAGCTTTTAAGCTTGCTGAACGCTTCGAAAAGTTTCCTTACCTCATGCGTCTATTACATTGGAAGGATGAATTACTACATGTCAGTGCTGATATAAAAGGCATAAAAGAATATATAGAGGAAGGCTTTGAACAGGAGAAATACTATGCAAACCTTTGGCTGAATTACAGAAACTTCAGAAAACTTTGTGTTGAGTTCTATGTCCTTATTCGAGAACATGCTGCACGTCGAGACATCAGGTCTCACAATCGGATTAATACTATTGTGGAGCATCCTTTGATGCAAGATTCTAATAATGCAAAAAGTGTCAAAGCCAAATCGCAAATGTATTATGTATTGGCTAAGTATTATAGAATGATGAATGATGCTGAACAGACATATAAGTTCAGAAAAAAACACTTCCAACTAGTAGAGGATAATCCTCAGTTTATGGAAGAGAGTAAGATGACATTCTTGCGGACACTCAACAATCTTATTATTGCTCAGTCGATGCTCAGCCTTCATGAAGAACTAGAAGAATCTCTATCCAAAGTCAAAAACTTTAATAGTGATGCACAAAATGAACGTGTTGAAGCTTTTGCTGTTTATGCTGGAAATGCATTAAACTACCTTTGCAATATAGGTGTACCAGAGGATAAGCTCTCTGAGATTGAGTACATAGAACAACATTACCCTAAATTTGAAGAGGAATTACAACCTGTAAAGCGAACAGTTACTCAATTTCTTTTGGGAAAAGCTTATTTTATTCTTGGTGATTTTGATAAAGCTCTAGATTGGTTATTAGACCTAGAAGATAAAGCACAAAAAAATGTAGGCCTTGACTTCTTGATTAGTGGCAAACTAATTACACTCATTATCCACTACGAACTCAATCACACTCAATATTTAGACTATGCGAACCTTTCTACCTACCGTTTTCTTAGAAACAAGGATAGGCTCTATCAAGTAGAAATACAGTTGCTAAAGTTTTTGAGGAAGTTAACTCAATTGCCATTGAATGAATCTCCTACTCCTTTGTTAGAACAATTCAAACAGGAATTATTAGAGCTGCAAAAAGATGAATTTGAAGCTGCTGCTTTTAGTTTTTTTGATCTAATCACTTGGGTTAATAGCAAACTACAATCTATCGATTTTCGCCAAATGCTCCTAATCAATAGTCATAAACAATAACCTATTCAGTCATCAAGATCCTCTTTTCAAAAAAAAGCTATTGTAATTCAAATATTACAACAGCTTTTTTTTACACAAGTCTACCTATGTTGATCTATTAGTATTGCATTTCCATCAGGATCAAGTACCAGAAAACTTGCAGGACCTGTAGTATTTTCGTCTGCTTCTGTTTCTAATTTTACATTTTTTGATTTTAGACGCTGTTGAATTGTTCTCACATCATCAAAATTGTCAAGATTACTTGCATTTTGATCCCAACCTGGGTTAAATGTTAAAATATTATTTTCAAACATTCCTTGAAATAGTCCAATAAGGGAATTTTCGTTTTTCATTATCAAATAATTTTTTTCGATATCTCCTCCAAAGATTTCAAAGCCAAGATTTTCATAAAATTCCTTTGAAGCTTTTATGTCTTTTACATTAAGACTAACTGAAAATGCACCTAGTTTCATATTTATTATTTGAGAGGTTATTTAATAACTACTTGATTTTAAGTATATTTTAGTTTTTTTTCTTGCTTGTTTAGGGCATAAAAAAAAGACACTTAAAATATTAATATTTTAAGTGTCTTGGTAGCGAGAGGGAGACTCGAACTCCCGACCTCAGCATTATGAGTGCTGCGCTCTAACCGGCTGAGCTACCTCGCCTTCGTTTTAATGCGATGCAAATATACGAGATTTATAGACTCAACCAAACTTTAACGCTAAAAATTCATTATTTTTTTATTTTTTCTAAAAAATAGCGTCTAGTTAGAATGAAGGACAACCTTGCTCTCTGCTCTGCGGACCACTACCTGTATACATAACAGATAACTCTAAACTACCTCTACCATTTGTTTGAGGACTCAAGGAAGAGATATTTACATCATAACTAACTCCAAACTGAAAACCTAGATAATCTATCCCTACAAGAAAGATCAAAGCATCAGCATCTATACCTGAATCGAGTTTATTAGCTAATCTAGACCAAATGCCCAATTTGAAAGCAAAGTCATCATTTCTAAAGCCTTGGTACTTCATACTTAAACCAAAGTTAATTTCCATTGATGGTCCTTGAAACATAGCTACTAAACCAGGCAGTAAACTAATAGGGCTACTATTCCCTCCTATTAAGAACTCTCCTCCTGCATGTACAGTCCATCTACTATATAACTTTTCTACAGGTGTTCCAAAAGACATTCCATTACTATCTACAGGTGGACGATTAAACAAAGAAATATCAGGTCGTGTTAGATGATACATTCCCAAACCTGCATAAACATTCTTTCTATTCCCCATAATGCCATACCACATTAAACCTGCATTAAAATCAGGGTATAATCGAGTAGCTCTTACATTAGGGTTTTCGCCACTATAAATGCTTTGGTTATATGTATTGTCTCCTTGCACATATTGAGTTGAATAGGTAAGGTTTTTCCACTTTACAGACCGTTGTCCAAAACCAACTTGAACACCTGCTGTTAGGTATGACTCCATTCCTCCCCTTCTATAACTTCTCCTTCCACTCAATTTTTTCTGATAGTTAATGCCTAAACTAAGCTCTGTAGTATTGTATGCACTTTCTCCAGATACATCTGACATAGCACTAAATCCAATACCTATAAAATCCGATTTAAATACAGGGACTTTCAGATCTCCTGTAAATGCAAAAGTATTATAAGCTTTACCTAATACAGAACCCCATTGAGTTCTATAATTTGCGCCTACACGCCATGTTCCATCAAAAACACCTGTTAATGCAGGGTTAACCCTCAGTGGAGCCGCATAATACTGCGAATATCGAGGATCTTGAGCTGTAGCATCTTGTACAAACAAGACTACAAAAAAGAAAAGTGTAAAATTGCGAAGCAGCTTCATTCTTTTATTATTTAGATACCAATAAATTCTTTAGTAAATAACGGAAAATATATTCTCTTTCTTATAATCAGAGCCATCTAAATAGCTCTAACCTAAAAAAAACATTTGAAAACAGCCATAATTTCGACTTTCTCAAAACTTTTTTTTGCTAAAAGATCTTATTCCATTTTCTAAAGTACATTCTTAAATAGTACATATAACATATGTAGTGGCAGAAATGCTCTACCACTACATAATGTCTATATTTTTATCTCAACAGAGTAATATCACCTTTAATAACCTCTACATGACCATCTGCAAATTCTACTTCTGCATACCATGCATATAAGCCTGAGTTCACTGGTTTGCCTTTGTAAGTTCCATCCCAGCCTGTAGATGCATCATTGATGCTCAATCCTGTTCCTTCAAAGATCAACTCTCCCCAACGATCATATACTCTAAACATATTGATACTGGTTACTTTCTCCCCTCCTTGCATAAAGAAGGTATCATTCGTTCCATCTCCATTTGGCGTGAAGGCCATTGGCGCATTCACTCTTCTTGGCTTGGTTACTTCTACTTTTACTAGACTGTCGATCATACATCCATTCCCATTCTCTGCATGGAATCTATAGATGCCTGCTTCCATTAGAACGGTATTGTAAGTCAAGGAGCTATCTGCTAATACTTTTCCAAACTCATCTTGCCATTGATAGGTTACTTGCTCCAT
>JAAEPD010000475.1 GCA_024222455.1 Aureispira sp. | reverse complement strand
AGATTAGATTATAGGAAAAATTACAGGGACTGTGCAAATATCGAGGGTTTAGTATATAGAATAGGACAAGCCATATATAATGACTTGTCCTGTTTATATGTTTTTAGATATCTTGAAACTCCGGTAAAACCTATGTTTTTAAAAATTCGGGATGACTTATGTTGTTCTGAGCTAAGGAGTGATTGAGTTTTGTTAGTAGAAACTACTCTACAGTAGTATTTTTACATTGTATACATTTATCCTTAGCACTACGCTCAAAATAAATATCTAAACGACCTAAAAGAATACCAGCCCAACCAGCTTGTGTTACTAATGTTTCTTCACCAGCTTTGTTTTCTACTACAGTAGGCTTATCTAAAAAGGTGTGTGTGTGTCCACCAATAATCAAGTCAATAGACTCTGTTTCTTTGGCCATAATCAAGTCCGAAACAATATCGCTAGAATAGGTATAACCTAGGTGAGATAGGCAAATAACATAATCACATTTGTAGTCATTTTTGAGAATAGCAGCTTGCTTATTGGCCTGTTCTACAGGGTTGAGATAACCTGTTTTTTTGAATAAAACAGCAGGCACCAAACCATCTAATTCTACACCTACACCCAAAATTCCAATTTTTAGAGGCCCTTTTTTGATAATCTTATGAGGGAGTGTAAGCCCATTCATGATGGTGTCCGTAAAATCGTAATTACAATTGATAAGGGGGAAATTTGCATGTGCCTTAAATTGCTTTTCTAAACCTTCTATACCCCCATCAAAGTCATGATTGCCTATCGTGCCTGCATCATAGCCCATTTTGGACATAAGCTTCATTTCTAATTCTCCTCCAAAATAATTGAAGTAGGGGGTGCCTTGAAACATATCACCTGCATCCAATAGCAGCACATTGTCTTCTTCCTTTCGGATTTTATTGATTAGAGCAGCTCTTTTAGCGATACCCCCCTTACCAGCATATTTCCCCCCATCCATAGGAAAAGGTTCTATACGGCTGTGTACATCGTTGGTGTGCAGGATAGTAAGTTTGTGTGTTTTACCTTCTTCTGTAGCAAATTCTTGAGCTTGCAACCAACTAGGAAGCATAGTTGTACCACCTGCAACTACTGCATATTTGCCCAAACGTGTTAGAAATGATCGACGATTATACATAGGTGCTTATTTTTTTATTGATTGAATGGTTCCGTCAGGATTGATTTGATAATACTTTTTGTAAGGAGCACCATCTTTATCTTTTGGGGTATAATTCCATACTTCTTGAGTGATTACCCCATTTTTATCAATTTTGCTGTGTACCTCATTGGAGTGTAAATCAAAAAATATACGTTGTGCAATAGGCAAGGTGTGTATAGGCTTACCATTTGGCTTGATAGTATGCAATAGTAACTGCTCACCCTCCATGTTGTCAGAAGTATTCGATCTGAATCGGACAAGGGTAGTGTAGGCTATATAATTGCTGGAATTGGCAATCATCTCACCTGTATAAGCCCATGTACTATCATAATATTTTTTTTCGGTTCCTTCTTGTACGCCTTCAAATGGCTCTAAATAGGTCTCGAAATAATCAACCTTTCGATTTCTAGGGTTTTTTAACTTTTGCAGAAACTCTTTTACAGCAGCTTTGGGAATTGCAGCTGTTTTAGGAGGGTTTTTATAATCAGGTTTCCAAGTTTTAGGCAATCCTTTGGCTGGGAATAACTTTAGGAAGTTGGTGAGTTCTGGATTGATCTGAATAGTCTTTACTTTAGGTAATGGTTTTATTCTGTTGATAGCAGGTGCTTCTACCTTTTTGTTGGCAGCAGTTAGTTCTTCTACATGTGTGATGATTGCATCTCTAAAGAGTTTACCGATTTCTGTTCTTGGCTTTTCTTTGAAAAATGCACATTTGTCTCCTCCATTGGCAATATAGTCATTGGTGGCTATTTTATAGGTTTTCTTGAGGTCAATAGCTCTACCATTGATCTTGATATTAGTCGCTTTTCCATCTTTGAAGCTATAACTAACACCTTCACTAATAGGCCAACCACCTTTGAATACCATGTGGTCAAACAGGGTTTGCATCTCTTCGCCCGGAAATTCTAAGATAACTAACATGTTGTCAAAAGGCATGAGTTCAAATATATTTCCTCTGGTTACATCACCTTTTACCAATGTGGGAATACGAATACCACCTTGATTCAATACTGCAAAATCTATTTTAGTTTTAGAATAGTCCTCACATTTTTTGAGTGTAAGATCTGCCAACCAGTTGCCTAGGGTACATTCTGGTTGCTCTTTGGTTAGGGAGGTAGTTGCTTGTCCTATGACCGCATTCATCTCCTTATCAAGCTTCTCTTTATAAGGCCCAACTAGTGTAGTGACACTTTCATCAGTCTCTTTGAGTTCTTTAGTTTTGACATAATTTGCATCTGTTTTGTACAGATGGTTTTGTACTTGACAAGCACTTAGACTTATTGCTAGGAGCAATAAACTGTATATATATTTATACATATAGAAATATAAATTTTTGTTGAAGCATTAATTTGAAGCCTAAATTAAAATAAAAAAACTAAACCTGCCGTAAAGTAGATTTAGTTTTTTGAAGTACAGTATTGATTGCTAAAGCTTATAGGGCTTCTGCAAATGTATTTAATTGCTCTGTGAATGCTTTAGCCAATGTTTCTTCTTTGATCCCTTCTTCCTCTGAGAAGTTTTGATAGAAGGAGGGGAGAGAGAAGCTTGTAATCGTATTTTTGTTCATAAACTTAAATTTATTGACAGCTATGTCTAGGACGGTTTGGCCTCCTCTAGCCCCTGGCGATGTTGCCAACAAAAACATGGGTTTGTTCATCCATACATCTTGATCAATTCTAGAAATCCAATCAAAAATATTTTTGAATGCAGCTGAATACGCTCCATTGTGTTCTGCAAAAGAGATAACAATACCATCTGCATCCTTGATATATTCTTTGAACGCAACTGCTAATGGATGAATGCCTGATTCCTTTTCTTTGTCTACACTATAAATAGGCATTTCAAAAGAATTTAAATCCAAGAGATACACAGAAGCTTCATCTACTTGATTAGCTGCAAAATTAGCTAGTTTTTTATTAATAGATTCTTTGCTACTACTTGCCCCAAAAGCGACTATTTTTTTCATGATTGTTTTGTATTAAAAGGTTATTATTTTAAATATTCAATGTCTATACATTTAATGTGTAGACAAATGTATGTTTTAATGGGGATAAAATCAAACTTTTGCACAAAAAAAGCTAAACCTACAACAAAGTAAGTTTAGCTTTTTTGAGAAATGTATATTACTATAAGTCTAAAGTGCTTCTATAAATAGATCTAACTGCACTTTAAATTCTTTAGATAATTTGGTTTCTGTAATTTTTTGATCCTCCTCCGAAAATTTTTGGTAGTAAGAAGGCAAAAAGAAGCTAATAATCGTGTTGGTGTTTATTAACTTAAAATCATTTGTTGCTGTATTTAAAATAGATCGTCCTGCAATGTTGTTCATTGATGTAGCTAGCAAAAACATGGGTTTATTTGTCCAAATATTTTGGTCAATCTTAGAAACCCAATCAAAAATATTCTTAAAAATAGGAGAGTAGCTTTCCTTGTGTTCGGGAAAGGAGATGACAATACCATCCGAATTTTTAATTTTTTCTTTAAAATCATAAGCTACTGAGGGTATCCCAGATTCTTCCTCCAGTTCTATTGTATAAGCGGGCATTTTGAAATCATTCAAATCAAGGAGCGTTACATCTACATCCTCTACTTGATTAGCTGCAAAATTAGCTAGAGTCTTATTAATAGATTGTCTGCTACTACTTGCCCCAAAAGCGATTAAGTTTCTCAATTATCTGTGTTTATTATATTTAGTTAGGATATCATCCTATTAGAATGATCAATTAGATTGTAAAAATTATTTATGCATTTGAGAATACCTAAAAAGAGGCAGTAAACAGGTTTATTAGAATAATAAAGCCACTTCTTTTTTGATAGCCACTTGTGCTTGTAAGTAACCCTGTTGAGGTGCTTCTTTAGAATATTCTAAAAATGCTTCTACAAACTCTTTACCCGAAGCACGAACTTCTAAGGATTTGTAAACTATTGTTACAATTTTGACAGCCTCTTTTCTTGCTAAGCTAATGATCTCCCAAAGCTCTTCAGACATATACATTTGCTGTGTAACATTGTGATTAAACTCCTCATCAACAGCATTTATTAGTAGTATTTTAAGTTTGTTTGCAGACATACCTTGAGAACCAGATATTCTCAATATAAGTTGTCCTAACTCTATACGAGAGCAAAACAGCGTCATACGCTCATAAGCTTGTAATCGAATAGGTAAGGTAATGTCTTTTACTTTTAGAGCCATTTCTAGCTTTCTATTTTCTGCTTCACGGAACAATAGTCCTTTTACGCTATCTGTTTCTCTCTTCAAGAATGCTCGAATGATTACAAATGCCATTAAAAAAACAAGTAAGGCTGGCAGTATAACTTTTAGCAACTCTATAACCATTGGTATAAGTGTTTGTTTTTAATAATTATCCCCAAAAGGATCTTCTTTTGTGGAGCACAAAGATAAAAGCCTTATCGAGATTTTTCAAAAAAAATGGAAATCTGTATTTTTTAAGCTGGTATTGACCTTTTTTTATTAGAAATAAGAGGATTTATGAGCTAATCTATTTATTTATATAAATGCAGTAAACTATTATTGGTTACAAGATGTTTCTAAAAATATGTATATTTGTAGTTAAAAAAAGAGAATTATGGAAAATAAAGAGTTATTAACAGAGGCTCCTGTACAGCTAACAACTGGAGCGCTCAAACAATTGAAGTTAATTGGAGAGAAAGAAGGTGTTTCGGGAGAACATGGTCTGCGTGTAGGTGTCAAAGGTGGTGGATGTTCAGGTTTTTCTTATGTTTTGGGTTTTGATACCAAAGAAGAAAATGATGATGAATATCTGATTGGCGATGTTCGAGTGTTGGTGAACAAAGCACATTTAATTTATCTTTTGGGTATTGAGATCGATTTTGTAGATGGATTAGAAAATCGTGGATTCACTTTCAATAATCCTAATGCTAAAGATACTTGTGGCTGTGGAACTTCTTTTTCCGCCTAGTATATACGTTGTGCCGTCCTGAAATAGGTTGACAGAATTATGAAATTAAAACCCAAGATCTAATTGCTTAGGGTCGTGTTTGTCATTATTTTGTTGATACGTAAAAACTTCTAGCACAGGTCTTTTTTCAAGAGGCAGAGTTTGGACGT
>JAAEPD010000474.1 GCA_024222455.1 Aureispira sp. | reverse complement strand
TTTGCGTTGATCCGCAAAATAGGAATGAACCTTCTCAATTTAGAAGACAGCAAGATGAGCAAAAATCGAAAACGCCATAAAGCTGCCCGCTCTCACAAATTTAGAGAAAAAATCCTTACTATTTAGATGCGTTTACCCTGCATGTGCGTGTGTGCGGTCTGATTTTCACTTACATAATCTTTAATAAATATGAAAAGTTTTTTCCTATTCCTTTCACTTGCTCTTTTATCGACACATTACATTCAGGATCAAGAAGATGTAAAATTAGACTGGGCTAAATCTATGGATGGTATGCCTGGCTTAAACCTTGGTCAAGGATGTGACCTTATCACAGATGCTAGTGGCAATGTCTATATGGCAGGAATATTTGCTGGCACTGTTGATTTTGACCCAAGTGCAAATAGTTACAATCTAACATCTAATGGAGCATATTCTACATTTATTCAAAAGCTAGATAATGCAGGTAATCTAATTTGGGCAAAAGATATTGAAAATGGTTTTGGGAAGTCAATCGCCCTAGATGCATCAGGAAATATATATGTAATAGGAAATTACGAAGGTTCTACCACTGATTTTGATCCTGGTCCTAACACATTCAATCAAACACCTGTTGGAAGTCAAGATTTTTATATACTAAAGTTAGACAACAATGGTAATTTTGGTTGGGTTAAAACTATTGGTAGTAGTTCTTTTGATTCAGGAGAATCTATTAGTGTTAATTCTAATGGAATTTATATTACTGGCAATTTTGAGGGCACTGCTGATTTTGATCCTAGCACAAACACAGCTAATCAAACTTCGAATGGTGGCTCTGATATTTATATCCTAAAACTAGACCTCAATGGTAATTTTGCTTGGGTCAAAACTATTGGAGGAACTGCCAATGAAAAAGGGAACAATCTTCACTTAGATGCTAATGGAAATATTTACACCACTGGTTCTTTTGAAGGCACTGTTGATTTTGACCCTAGTCCCAACATTTCTAATAAAACTTCTAATGGGAATACTGATACTTATATTCTAAAGTTAGATGCTAATGGTAATTTCACTTGGGCTGAAACTATTGGAGGAAGTGCTAATGACCAAGGAAATGCGATAACCTCATCCAGTAGTAATATTTACATAACAGGCTACTTTTCAGATACTACTGATTTTGACCCTAGCACAAGCACTGCTAATCAAGTATCTAATGGGAATGCTGATATTTATATTCTAAAATTAACTACTAGTGGTCATTTTGCTTGGGTTAAAACTATTGGTGGGTCTAATTTTGATAAAGGAAGTTCTATTTATATAGATAACCAAGAAAATGTTTACACCTCTGGGACCTTCGTTTCTCTTGTTGATTTTGACCCTAATTCTGGAACTCATAACTTAACATCTATGCATTCTAGCGGTGAATTTTTCTTATCAAAGCTAGACCTCAGTGGTAATTTGATTTGGGCACACAGTATGCCAGGCTCTAGTTCAGGTTCTTCAGCTCCACGCATAGTTGTTGATGCCTCAAAAAATGTCTATACAACAGGTGGTTACTCTGGAACACTTGACTTTGATCCTAGATTAGGTACACATAATCTTGTTGGTCCTACTAATCTTGGAGACTCCTATATCTACGCCCTAAAACTAGCCCCCTGCACAAATACGACTAATATCCGTACAGAAAAAGCTTGCGATAGTTTTATAGATACTGATGGGCAAAAATATACTCAAAGCGGGCAGTTTACTCGTACATTGACGAATGCTAGTGGCTGTGATAGCACCATTATACTCAACTTAACTATCAATTATACAAGTTACAACACTGCTTATGAAACGGCCTGTGATAGTTTCATAGCAGCCGATGGGCAAGTCTACTATAATTCAGGCCAATATCCTGCTGTAATTCCTAATGCGAAAAATTGCGATAGTATTATTACGCTCAACTTAACCATCAACCACACAAGCTACAACACTACTTCTAAGACTGCATGTGATAATTTCATAGCAGCAAATGGACAAGTATTAGATACTTCTGGGCAATATCTTATTACAATCCCCAATAGCAAAAACTGTGATAGTATTATTACACTCAACCTAACCATAGAAAGTAGTAGTGCATTGGACACAGGTATTGTACAGAATAATGATACACTAACATCAAACGCTTCTGGAACTAACATTTCTTATCAATGGGTTGATTGTAGCAATAATTATGCAGCTATTTCGGGAGAAACCAATCAAAGTTTTGTAGCTACTTCCAATGGAACTTATGCTGTCATTTTATACAACACCAATTGTACAGATACCAGTTCTTGTTACAATATAACGAATGCAAGTATCTCCAAATCATATGATAATTCTGATATAAATATATACCCAACCCCTTCTAGAAACAAGCTTAGTATAGAGCTTATAGGCAGTTCAATACAACCAACAAAAATCTACATTTATAACAACTTAGGTCAACTAGTACTACAAACACCATTCAAGGAGCAAATTAATGTAGCCCATTTACCACAAGGTATTTATCAAGTGTTACTATATCAAGAGCATAAACCTATAACGCAAAAACGAATAATTATTAGCCAATAATAAAAAAGCAAGCCCCACTCGAAATTATCAAGTGGGGCTTTTCTATATTATTCAAGCAGCACCTAAACCGCTACACTAAACTCTCTCAAAGCACTGTTCAAAGAAGTTTTCTTATCTGTACTCTCCTTACGTTTACCAATGATCAAAGCACAAGGCACTTGATATTCACCAGCAGGGAATTTTTTAGGATAAGTACCAGGAATCACTACCGAACGAGCAGGCACACGACCTTTATATTCTACAGGTTCTGGCCCAGATACATCTATAATTTTGGTAGACTGCGTTATTACTACACCAGCACCCAAAACAGCCTCAGTTTCTACATGTACGCCTTCTACAACTATACATCTAGAACCAATAAAACAGTTATCTTCTATAATAACAGGAGCAGCCTGCAAAGGCTCCAATACCCCACCAATACCAACACCACCACTCAAATGCACATTCTTACCAATCTGTGCACAAGAACCAACTGTAGCCCAAGTATCTACCATAGTCCCTGAATCTACATAAGCCCCAATATTTACATAACTAGGCATCATGATAACACCAGGAGCTAAAAAAGCACCATAACGACCAATAGCATGAGGGACTACACGCACCCCCAACTGCTTATAATTCTTCTTTAATGGAATCTTATCATGAAACTCAAAAGGAGGCATTTCAATTGTTTTCATTTCCTGAATAGGGAAATACATTACTACTGCTTTTTTTACCCATTCGTTCACCTTCCAACCATCTTCAGTAGGTTCAGCCACACGTACTACACCATTGTCTAGTAGGTCAATTACTTCACGCACACATTCTCTAGCTTCAGCTGTTTTTAGGAGTTCTCTATTATCCCAAGCTGCATTAATTTGTTCGATAAATGCTTCCATTGTAGAATTTTTCTATTAAAAAAGTCATCAAATATATTTCGTTTCAAAGTTACATTAGTCCTTGAAGTTTTTAGCATCCATTCTAATCATTTTTAGATTTTTTTTTGCCCTATTTAAATCCTGCAACCTTGTTGCGTGCTTTTTTTACTTACCTTTGATTTATTAAATGTTCTTTAAGTGTATTTAATCACAAAAAAGGATTACCAAATTTTCTACTTTTATAATCTGGTGAGAACGAGTAAAATCATAGCAACCTTATTTTTAGCAACCCTTTATATCCTAATATTGGGACATAATATATTGCCCCATACTCACCACTCACAAGAAGCACATCACCACCATGACCACCACGAAAGCAGTTTATTAGATAACCTTTTGGGGCATCATGAGCATTCTAGCGATTTTGGAGATGACCTAGTAGATATTTTCTATCTATCAGATAATGATTATATCCTCCAGGCAGCAGATCAAATCATACAACCTGCTTACCTAACAGCATACTATACTTATTATAATATTCCAACAAGCATCCCTACTCTACTTGAGAAACCTATTGGTTTTCAAGAGTATAGCATTCCTATAGAATCAGAGGATACTCATGCCCACTCCAGACGTGGCCCACCACTAGTATAAACCATTTCTACACCTATTTTATTCAGACTAATTTACCTTCAAACTGTAAATTTTAGTCTTCTCTTTATTTCATTATAACAACATCTAATTGTTATGAAACAATGGTTTATATTACTGTTGCTAGCTGGTTTATTTTCAGTTAGCTGCACACCTAAAAAAGATGCACACAACCATGATGATCACAGTGGTCATAATCATGGTGAAGATGCACATGACGATCATAGTGGACACGATCATGGAGAAATTACAAGTGCTAAGTTCACTACATGGACCAATAAGGCAGAGTACTTCATAGAATTCAATCCATTAGCCAAAGGACAGAAAAATAAAGTTGTTATTCACCTGAATGATGTAGATCAGTTCAAACCTATTCCTAAAGGAGAACTATTTGTCTACCTCAAACAAGGCAATGAAAAAATAGCGAGTGCTGCTAGTCCTATCAAATCTAAAGGGGTTACAAGCCCACAGATTACACCTAAAGCATCTGGTAAGGCTGACTTATGGATTATAATATCTACTCCTGCATTCAAAGACACAGCTATTTTCAAAAACTTATCGGTAGCCAAAGATGCACACGATGCTGCACATATCTCCTATCCTAACAAAGATCCAGAAAGTGATATAACTTATCTAAAAGAGGAAGCTTGGCTAGTTGATTTTGCTACAAAACCCGTTAGCAGTAAAAAAATGGGTGAGTTGATTCATTCTTCTGGTTATATCCGGCCAGCAACTACCGATATTACAACGATTACAGCTAAACGAGATGGCATTGTGCATTTCACCAAAAAGAACGTAACAACAGGAACAGCAGTACGCTCTAATGAACTGTTATTTTCTATAGCAGGTGAAGGGATTTTGGAGGATGATTTGAGCATGAACTTTCAAAAATCTAAATCTAATTTTGATCGTTGTCAAGCAGATGTGCAGCGCAAAGAAAAGCTGTTAGAAGATAAGATTATAGGTGAGAAAGAATATAGAATAGCACTCAATGAATTTGAAGTAGCTAAGGCAGATTTTGACAATATCCAAGCACTCTACAAAAAAGGAGCTAAACGCCATTTATCGAAAGCTCCTCATGCAGGTTCTATTGCGCAACTAATGGTAACAGAAGGCCAGTTTGTAGAGGCAGGAGCTCCATTGGCAACTGTCCTAAAAAGTAGCAAACTACAAGTAGATATAGATGTAGCACCCAAGTACCAACAACTCTTACCTCAGTTACATACAGCTACCTTTATCAATCCAAATAGTGAAAAGACCTATACTTTAGAGGAGTTGAATGGAAAGATTTTGTCTTATGGTAGAATGATTAACCACGAAGGGAATTATCTACCTGTATTTTTCGAGATCAACAACCATCCTGATCTATTGCCAGGCACACTCTTAGAAGCCTATTTACAAACCAAGCCTACACAATCAATTCTTGCAGTACCTAGAACTTCTATTTTAGAAGAAATGGGTAGTTATGTAGTTTTTGTACAAGTAGGTGGAGAATCCTTCGAAAAACGTGTTGTCTCACTAGGCAAAACAGATGGAGTTTTAGTCGAAATTCTAGATGGCGTCCAACTTGGCGAACGTGTAGTCACTAAAGGAGTCAATAGAGTCAAACTAGCTTCCATGGCCTCTGATGCGCCTGCTCATGGGCATGTTCATTAGATTCTAATTTTGAATGTTAAATTAATTGGTTGTTTGACCAACTTTGTGGAATCAAATAAATCTATTGCAAGCTTAATTATAGAGTAGTTGATTTCTTAAACTGATTAAATCTAACGACTAATACCTTATAGCGAAGCTATTCTAATTACTAATATATATATGTTAAACGCAATTATAAAATATGCCTTAGGCAACCGACTCATTATACTGAGTTTGGCAACGCTCATCATAGTTGCAGGTCTTTGGCAGACACAACAGATAGACGTAGACGTTTTTCCTGACCTCACCGCACCAACTGTAACGGTAATGACCGAAGCACATGGAATGTCGGCAGAGGAAGTAGAACGTTTACTCACCGTTAAGCTCGAAACTGCTCTTAATGGAGCACCCAATGTTCGAAGAATCCGCTCCTCCTCTATTGCTGGCCTTTCTACCATTTGGGCAGAATTTGAATGGGGTGTAGATATTTATAAAGCTCGTCAGATTGTTAATGAACGTCTGAGCACAATGGGCTCCGAATTGCCACCAGATGTCGACAACCCAGTTATGGCGCCTATTACCTCTATTATGGGGGAAATCCAAATGGTTGCTATTACCTCCGAAACGACCAGCAATATGGATTTGCGGACACTAGCAGATTGGTATATCAAACCAGCTGTCTTAGCTGTAGAAGGAGTAGCTAAAATTGTTATTTATGGTGGTGATCTCAAAGAATATCAAGTCTTGGCTTCACCAACCAAAATGAAATACCATAAAGTGAGTATTTCTGAACTGTACACTGCTATTCACAATTTAAATCATAATGCTTCTGGAGGTTTTATAGAGCAATATGGGCAGCAATATTTGATTTCTAGTGTTGGCCGAATCAAGAATATAACAGAAATAGAGGAAGCTTTCCTTAAAATAGATGGCGATGTGGCGGTACGCATAGGTGATGTAGCAACAGTACAAATAAATGCTGCACCAAAAGTTGGTGAAGGCTCCGTCAATGGTAAAAATGCTTTGATTCTAACTATTCTCAAACAGCCTGGTGTTAACACCCTAAATCTAACTCAAGATCTAGAAAATACATTTGAAAACTTAGCTAAAAATCTTCCTTCAGATGTTAAGTTAGATCAGTCCTTATTCAAACAGGCCAATTTCATCAAAACCTCTATTGACAACCTTCAACAGGTGCTCTTTGAAGGGATTATTTTTGTAATTATCATCCTCTTTTTGTTCTTGATGGAATGGAGAACTACTTTGATTTCGGTCTTAACGATTCCCCTTTCTATTTTTGCAAGTCTGTTAACTTTGCAGTTCTTAGGTTTTTCTATCAACACCATGACTTTAGGAGGATTGGCTATTGCCGTAGGAGTATTGGTGGATGATGCGGTGATTGATGTAGAAAATGTCTATAAACGACTTCGGCAAAATGCTCAGCTGGCAGCAAATGAGCAACTCTCTAAGCTTAAAATCATTTACGATGCAACATTTGAGGTGCGTTCATCTATACTCAACTCCTCCTTGATTATTATAGCCTCCTTTATCCCACTATTCTTTTTGAGTGGTGTAGAAGGTCGATTATTACAACCTTTGGGCGTTGCATTTTTAGTATCTATTATAGCTTCTTTGTTTGTAGCTGTTACCATTACACCTGTGTTGTGTAGTGTCCTGTTAAAATCTAAATACAAAGAAAAGGAGATTGCCAAGACCTACAATAGTTTTATTACACAATCGCTTTTGGGTATATACAAACGTATTTTGCCTGTGAGTCTGAAAGGTTCTTATCTTGTACTCTTGAGTGCAGTATTATTGTTGGGAGTAACCGTTTTTACGCTAACCACTTTAGGGCGTTCTTTCTTACCAGAATTCAATGAGGGAGCCTTTACCATATCAGCAGTTGCACCTCCTGGAACATCGTTGAGTCAAACAAATAAAATTGGATTAGAGCTTGAAAAAGCCTTATTGACAGTACCCGAAATAAAGTTGGTTGGTCGTCGTACTGGGCGTGCTCCGTTAGATGAACATTCACAAAGTGTTTATGCCTCTGAGATTGAAGCGCCTTTAGTAATGGGAGATCGTCCAAAATCAGAAGTTATTGCAGAAATTCGTGAAAAAATAGGCAATTTTTCGGGTGTCAATGTCAATATTGGGCAGCCTCTTTCGCATCGTATCGACCATATGTTATCGGGTACCCGATCAAGTATTGCCATCAAGATTTTTGGAGATGATTTAACCAAACTATTCCAAACCTCTAGCAAAATTAAAAACTTGGTAGAAACGGTAGAAGGTGCTGTAGATGTAAATATGGAACAACAAATAGAAATTCCTAAAATCCACATATATCCTAAACACGAAATGTTGGCTCGACATGGAATAAGTATTGAGCAGTTTAGCGACTTTGTAGAAATAGCTATTGGGGGGAAGGTTGTCTCTCAAGTTTATGAAGGGCAACAGAGCTTTAACCTAACCTTACGTTTGGAGGAAAAAGTGCGTGATGAACTAGAAAAGCTAGACGATTTGACTATTGATAATTATAAAGGAGAAAAAGTACCTTTTGGACAAGTAGTCAAAATTGTATCGACTAGTAGTCCTGAGCGTATCAATAGAGAAAAGGTGAAGCGTAAAATGGTGGTTTCTTGTAATGTAGCAGAACGTGATCTACAAAGTGTTGTAGAAGATATTCAAAAGACCATTGGTAATAATATCCAATTGCCAGAAGGTTATTATATCGAGTATGGCGGTCAGTTTGAGAGTGCTCAAAATGCTACTCAAATGCTACTAATCACCTCTTTATTGGCTCTAGCTATTATTCTAGTTCTGCTCTATAAAGAGTTTAAAGAAGCTTGGTTATCTCTTATTATTCTACTCAACTTGCCTTTGGCTATGATTGGTGGGGTGTTTATGATTTATTTTGATTCAGGGATTATTTCTATAGCAAGTACTATTGGATTTATCAGTTTATTTGGGGTTGCTACCCGAAATGGGATGCTGCTCATATCTCGCTATCAAACCTTATTGGAAGAGGGGCATCAACTTTTAGATGCTATTATAGAAGGCTCTTTAGATCGACTTAATCCAATATTAATGACGGCTCTAACTACGGGACTTGCCCTGATTCCACTAGTTTTGGCTGGAGGTCAGCCTGGCAATGAGATACAAAGTCCTATGGCAGTAGTTATTTTGGGTGGACTGTTGTCTTCTACCCTACTGAATCTAGTAGTTATTCCGAGCTCTTTCTATTTATTAAAAAGACGAACTAAACAATAATTATCATTAGTCTATGAAGCGTTTCTAATTAATTAGAAATGTTTGCTACTATTTTTAGCTTAAAAAAATGCATGGACTATTAAATAGATACACCAATGAATTATATACAATATATAGTATTGTTTAATTTGCTCTTTTGGGCAAGCCTAAGCAATGCACAAAAAACAGTATCCTTACAAGAAGCAATGGATTTGGCCATACAAAATTATCCTAAGCTCAAGCAGCAAGAGCTGTATGTACAACAACAAAAATCATTGCGTAATGCTTCTAAAGGACACCCAATGATGTCTTTAGGTTATAGTTGGGATGAACTCAATTTTTCGGCTAATCAAGGAGTGCATAGTATCTATGCTCAGCAGGCTTTTAATCTACCAGAGGTGGCTAAAGCTAAACAGGCCTTGCAAGACCAAAAAGCAAAAAGTGGTGAGTTACAAAAAGAATTGACAAAGCAGCAGCTTTTGAGTCAAGTAGCTATAACCTACCAACAAATTTTATACACCAAAAGTAAAGGGGCTATACACAATCAATTATTGGCTATTTATAAGGAGTTTGAACGTATTGCTCAACGAAAAATAGATGTAGGAGAAACAGGTTTATTGCCCCTATTGGCTGTCCAAACTACAATTAGTCAATTAGAAGCAGAGATCACCAAAACTCGTCGAGAATTACCTATCCAACTAACCCAACTTCAACATTGGTTATTGGATGAATCCATTAATAACATTAGCGACACTGGTCTTGTTTTACTGGTTTTAGATACAACAGGAAATACCATAGATCAACACCCTTCTGTACAAGTTTTGCAACAAAACATTCAAATACAGGAAGCTCAAAAAAAGGTAATCAGAAGTAGACTAACCCCTCAAATAAGTACAGGCTTACGACTACAAGTGGTAGATGGTCAGTTTCCTTACTTTGGAGGGCAATTAGGTATCAATGTGCCATTGTTCAACAAGGGTATCAATACTCAATTAAAAGCTGCTGATCTAGGCATTCAGATACAGAAAGAACAAGTTGTGTGGCAAGAAAAAGAGCTTTCGCATCATAGACATCAACTGCAATTACAAATAGAGCAACGATTAGAACAAATAAAACTTCTAGAAGAAAACATCCTCCCTAAACTGCAACAGCAAATAGCTTTGAGCCAAAAAGCTTATCGTTTAGGAGAGATAGAATACCAACATTATTTGCAGCATACCAAAGATTTAGCAAGCATACAGTATGACTATTTGGAGCAATTGTTGATCCTTAATATTCAGATATTGAACTATCAGTATTTGGTAGAATAAGTAATACAAAAAAGGGAGAATCCCATTGAAGAATTCTCCCTTTTTCTCTTTAGAACAAAGAGTTTTCTTCGTATGCTTTGGTCAACTTTTCTGTCTCCAGAAGCAATACATTATGTATAGTTAACACTCTATACAATTCTATATTATCAATATCTTCAAATAAACCTTCTAGACGAGTATTATAGACCTCTATACTTTTTAAAATATTTTGAATATTCGAAGTATTATCTTCTCTATTATTCAATACATTAACACCTTGTTTCAAGGTACCAAGAGTAGTCATAACTTTAGATTTCTTAAAATTAGGAAGTCCCCATTTATAAGCTAAATAATGCAACCAAACTTGCTCAGTATAAGTCCGTAAGTGTGCAGCTTGATTAACTGCTATTATGCTTTTGCTGCTAATATCTTCTTCTATACTTTGAACAACTTCTTCACAAATATCCAAGATTTCTTGACTTTCATTGAGCAATTTCATTGCTCGATCCTTAGATATAGATCCACTAAAATTAGTTTGATAAGTATTCCAAAGTTGATTTACTTCACCTAATGCTTGCTTAGTTTTAGCTGATTTGGCAAAAGTTTTTAGTTCTTCTAATTGCCTCTGAAAAACCAATTTATCTTTTTCGATTCGTTGTCTATAAACATTGGAGTTGAGCCCCATGCCAATAGCTATATAAGCTGTTGCAAGTTCTTGTGTAAGCATGCACTGATGTGCAGCTTTATCAATAGCCTCTTCAGCCACCATGCTATGTATCTGATGCTTGAATGTAGCTGTCAAAACATATAGATCTTGAGATAAGTCTATGGCCCAATCTATTAATTCTTGACTATGCCTCTCTATATCACTCAAATGCGTTTTAGACAATTCCCATTGTTGCAGGACTTGATCCATTTTTTCCTTGGTTTCAGAACTATTGGACTGGATATTCCCTAATTCACTAAGATTTTCGAGATATTCACCTCCAACCTTTTCTAAGTTTTTCTCTATATCCTCTCCTCCTATACCCCAACTTGCAGCAAAACTATACATCAAGATTCGTTCGGTTAACATTTCTTGGTGTGTGATTTTATTTAACCAACGTGCTAACTCACTATTGTGACGATTCACACTTCCTTTGTATACTTTAGAATACATTTCTAAGAGCATTACCACATTATCACAAGCTCTAAGCAATTCATTATTGCTAGCTAACAGTTTTTGTGCTGACGATTTTGACGCTGTACTTAACACTATATTTCTATACTCTGTCCACAACTCATCTACCACATCTAAAGCTCCTGTAATTTCAGGCATAGGGGCAAATAACTTAAGTTCATCAATGTGTTTTTCAAAAGTTTGTACATAGCTATTTACATTCTGTTTATGCTCAGTATTTTCAGGATGTATACCTGATTCGATATAAGCTTTAGCTACTTTTTGTGTCAATACCGCTTGTTCTCCAGCCATTTCTATAGCATTATTCAGCATCATAGCAGCAATTCTAGAGTCAATTAAATGCTCATAAAGTTTGGTAACCTCATCCATTTCTTCCAACAACTTATTCCCTAATACCAACACTTCAGATGTTCGTTCAGCATCGATAGTTTTTTCTTTGCAAGAAGCAGCTACTTTCTCCCATTCTTTGCTCAAAAGCGCCAATCTATAATCAATTTCGGGGGTATTCTCTGGTGAACTCATTAATGTGGTTAGAGCTTCTTTATAGTCATTCAAAGCCAACTCTAAACCCTCTTGGATCTGAGGGTCATCACCTATTATAGCTTGATTAGCTAAATAATAAAACACCACTCGTTGAGACAACATTCGTTGTTTCCCTGCTAAGTTTTCCAGATGTACAATGTTATTATTTCTTTTAGAAAGATTACTTTCGTCCGAAAATCGACTAGCGTAGCGTTTTATTTGTTCCACAACCAAATCGCAACTTTCCAAAATTTTGGTATTATCAACTATGAGTTGATCAATATTATTTTTGTTTGGAATACTTTGGATTATCTTTTTGTAAGGTTCCCATTGTTTTTCTACTCTAGAGAGCAATTGAGTATATCGAGCATTTATTTTTAACTCTTTGAGTTCATCTAATCTACTCTCAAAAAGCTCTACACTATTATTCAACTCTCTTCCACTGTTTTCTATATCCAACCCTATATATAGGGAGACATAGGCCTTTGCCATTTTTTGTGTCAACATTCGTTGTGCACCAGCTTTATCAATAGATTCTCCAACGAGGAAGGATTTTTCTTCATTCTGAGCAGATAAACTTCCTATGCAAATACCCAATAGAATTAGAGGATATAAAAATCGTTTCATCATTATATACTTTTAGACTGTTTAATAAAAAAACTTTTGGTCGTTTTTTTGGAGAGAGATTGGGGTATTAAACAGTGTCCATTTATGACAAAAGTATAATATGTACATATTATAGGCTATAAGGAAAATCACCCCTAAAAGTGATTTTAATCATATAAAAACATTAACTCCCAAAACCCCAGAGAGTTTTGGCAAAGATATATCTAAAAAAAGCTGCTTGATATTATAAGATATCAAGCAGCTCTAACAATTATTCTATTTTATCTTTTGGTCTAGCCCCAAACAGCTCCAACAAGTGTTGTTGCTTCTGCCCCCAAAAACTCTAGGTCAGCAGCTGAAAGATATTTTTTGATTGTATTTTTATCCTTAGACGATAGTTTTTCTGTAGCTGTTTTTGTCAGTGCAATATCTTTAGCTTTCTTTAGCTGAGGTTCAAACTCAACAGTATCCCCATTCAGTGTCAGAATAGCATTGTAAGAAGCTGTTCCATCCAAAGGAATTATCTCTATTTCTACCTCATTTTCATCTTCCTCTACTAATTTATAAACTGCTGACAAAGCTCTCTTTTCTATTGGATTGATTAGTACAAGTCCCTGAGCTGTCATCACTAAAGCTGTTTCGCTCACCTCTGCCATTAATTTTCTAGCCAGGTCTAAAGGGAGTTTATCAGATACTTTATTTTTAGAACTAAACTTGCAATATGCACCAAAGTAAGGACTCAATGCTTTACATGCTGCATTCTTAGCAAACTCTGCTTGATATTGCTCTACTAAACTCTGTTGTTGCTGAGCCAATTGCTCCGAAAAATGCTCCTGTAGATAAGCTTTTGCCTCCTTGTTCTTGAGTTTTTGAGCCTTTTGCAACGCCTCAAAAGCAGGATCCAAATCACCTGATTTATGCAAGGATTGGCCTAAACCATAGTACCCATCTGATTGATACAACTCATCTTTTATGAGTGTTTCATATAGCTTTTGGCTTGCTGCCCAATCTCCCAAACTCATATGGAGTTCAGCCTCTTTTTGGTACAAACGAATCTTATTAGCATCCGAAACATATTTGGCACCTGTTCTCAAATCTTCTATGGCACCTTTGGTGTCACCTGCGCCCAACTTAGCAATAGAGCGTTGTATATACACCTCTTCATCTTCAGGATCAGCAGCAGCCATTTCATCAAACACAGCAATCGCTTCCTTATACTTTTCTTGTCCTACCAAAGCTAATCCCAATAAACCATGCAATGGCCCATTGTAGACACCTTCTGTTTTGGATAAGAGTCCTTTAAAGAGTTGCTCTGCCTCTGCATTATCCTCCTCATCTATCAGATAATTACCAAAAGTGATGGCATAATGAGCATTTTGTGGGCAAAATGCTATTAGAGATTGATAAGTAGCTTTAAGTTCATCCACATCATCTTCATCCATTGCCATCAAAGCATTGATTCTTAGGATAAATGCATCTTCGCTAGACTCTATACTCAAAGCCTGTTGAGTATCTGCCAAAACCTCCTCATACTCCTCTATATCTAAATAAGCTTTTGCTCTCAAAATATATAAAATAGCCTGTGCTCCATCTATTTCAATAGCTTTACTTATATAGGTTATTCCTTGTTCAGCATCTTCTGCTTCATTGGTATAATAGCGTGCTAAACCCAATAATGCCAAGATGTTTTGATCATCAATTTTGAGTGCTTTGTTGTATAATAAACGAGCACTGTCTAGATCGTTTTGCCCCTCTTTGTAAGAAGCTAAACGTAACATATAATCTGCATTGAAAGGGTCCAATTCAATAGCCTTAGCTATACAAATTTCAGCATTTCTATACTTAGCTTTTTGCCAATTGGCCTCAGCCAAATAATAGTAGCCAAAGGCTTGATTGGGTGCTTCTCTTACGGCATCTCTAGCACGTGCTTCTAGTATATTGGTATCTTCCTTTACCAAGGCCGCATTTAAGTCTTCTAATAATTTTTGTGTATCCATCAGTGGTCTATATGCTGATTTGCTAAATTTAATAAGTCTAAAGTTAAAAAACCTGCTTAACAAACTAAGCAGGTTTTCTTATTTTTTACCAAGGTAAATAACTTTCTATTTTTTTGGTTAGACGAGCAACATCGTCACCTTCTACTATCTTAAAGTTTCCGTTCACACCTCCTGAAAACTTAAGTTTCTTCATATCAAAAGTTGCTTTATAGCCTGGTACTTCAATTTTGAATACCTTGTATTTACCAACTCTATGAGAGAATGTATTGTCAATAGGGTCTAAATAACCAAATGACCATTCCGCAGCACCATTCCATAAGTTTACAATCCAATCTGGAATAGTAAGATATACTGTCATATCATAGTCTGTGATAACAGTTGTCTTTTTCAAGTCGCCAGTCAAAACCAACTTTTTATTAGCCTTAAGCTCTAGCTGAGCTACAGCTTTACTATATAGATCACCTTTCACTTCTAGTTTTACCTCTCCTTTGATTGCTTTTTTGATCACAGGTATCGTAAAGCTTACATCCAAAGCAGCATCACCTACAGCATAAGTTTTGTTGGTTACTTCTGTATTGATTTGGATAGAATCTCCCGTAAATTTACCAGAGATCTTACCTTTTAAGCTAATATCTAAACCAAAGCCCATAGACAAACGTCCCCATTTGTTGCGAGGTGGACGGTGTTTGATTTTGATCAACTCTACCTCAAGACTTTTGCTCAAGACTTTATTCAAAAACTCTTCTACTAGCTTTTTAGCAGCCTCTTTTGCCAAACGCAAAAGTTCTTTTTTACCTTTTTCTAAGAGTTCTTCTAGACTAGTAACCCCATCTAAAAAGTCTTTGGTTTTAGTAACTATATCTGTTAAACCTGCTTTTTCAATCTCGTCTTTAAACACATTAGCTGCTACTCCAAAAATCTCCCCTGCATCTACCTTACCATCCACCAAAATTTCTTTAACAGAAGTTGCTAAGGTTTTTATTTTATCATTTTTGACATGCTCTCCTACTATATCTAGGCCATTATCGACAACCTCTTTGATATCCACCTTGCCATCTTCCAAGACATCTTGACCTGCTTTTATAATATCTTTCAAAGCATCATGTCCCTCTATATTGTCTAGAAGAATATCTCCACCCTTATCTGCTATCTCCCCAATGTCTACCTTACCATCTTCTAGTACATCCTGAGTCTTATCTATAATATCATCAATCTTATCATTTTTGATAAGATCTTTAGCAATATCTCCACCCTTATCAATTACTTCGCCTATATCTACTTTGCCATCAGCTATTACATCTTGAGTTTTGTCTATAATATCTAGAACTTTTTCGTCCTTAACTACTTCTTTGGCTATATCACCACCCAAGTCAATTATATCCGTAACACTGATTCCATCCTCTTCTATCTCACTTACTTTATTCAATACATTTCCAATAGTAGAAAAGATGTTTTTTGCTCTATCTTTATTCTTTTTAGAAGCCTTTCTCTTTCTTTTGCGTTCTTCCTTTTTTAAGCGTTTTTGTAAACGCTCTAGCTCCTTGCGCCCCTTTCTTGCCTCTTTCAATAATTCTTTTGCAGTCATAATATATTAGATTAACAGTTTGTTCATTTTTTAAAGAAAAGTTCATTTAGTCCAATGCCTCTATAAGTGCTGGACCTTCTGGAATTTTAGGCTGCTCAGCTTGTTCTTTTTTAAGCTCTGCTGCTTTTTTTACCAATTCTTCCATCTTCCTTTGTTGATGCAAAACTGCTTTTTCGATCTCTGCTAGCTGTTTTTTGTAAGAAACTCTATCTTCTACTTCTAATGCCTTACCAGGAGCTACTGCTTCCACTTTTTTGTAGAGTTCTTTTAGTTGAGGCTCTAATCCCTCTTTTATCTTTTGATACTTCTTCTTGAATTTCTCTTTTAGGAAGTCGGCAGAATCCTTATAAAATCCATCTAAATCTTTAATTAAATCCAATACACCTCCTACTAAATCTAAATCTTGGTCAGTGACCTTTTGTTTCTTGAGGTTCTTAGTTACTTTTTTCTTTACTTTTTTTGATTTCTTTTCGATAGACTTAACTATGGAGATTTGGTTGTCTAGTTCTAGCTCAGACTTTGCTTTGGTTGCAACTTTGGCAGTTTGGGTTATCTGTTCAAAAAGTTGAGCATATTTAGATTCTTTCTTCAAGCCTGTAGATTGACAAAGCTTTCGATATTGCTGACATGAATCTATTAAGATTCCTAATTGTTTTATTTGTTGTCCTACCATAGTTTTTGTTTTATAAAAAGTAAGGGATGATACCTATTTAGCCATAGTTTATTCTGTAATAATATTGAACGGGTGAATATAATATTTTTTTTTCGAAAAAGCTACTATTATTATAAAATACTCTCTTAAGCAGAACTCTTTTTTTTTTTTT